>JALVDE010000179.1 GCA_027009375.1 Gammaproteobacteria bacterium | reverse complement strand
CAAATTTTAAGGAGATAAGCTGTGGCCTTTAAGCAATTCATATCCATTAATAAAGCGGTAACCATAGTCCCGATTATTATTCTACTGGTGGTTGGAATTTTACAGGGTGTCGTGCGTTATTATAGTGATATTGATAAGGCCATAGCCAACCGGGTTGAACTGGCCAAAGTATCGGCACAGCCTATTTTAAACCTGATGACCCGCTCAGTGGGCGGAGGCAATTATGCCAATATTCAGGATGCTGAAGCCCTGAACCTGTTCAGGGCCAATAAGGCTATAGAATTTTTTTCAGTGAGTGGCAAAACCGATTTGCAGAATACGCCATTCACTGCCATATACGATGCCCAGACCGGTAAACTTTACCGTACCTCGTACGCGGACGATTATTTATCATCCCGCCAGTCAAAATTAAGTAGAATTGAAACGACTCTGGCAAAACTTCCCCCTGAACATAAAAAAAGATCCAGGCTGGAAAAAATAAAGGCCAGACTTAGTGCAGAAATAAATGTTTATAAACAACAAAAGCAACGGGCTGCACAGCTGAAAAATAAGTATCAGAAACCTGCTGCCGAGCAGTTGCAGGATAATCATTATATTGATTTTGATAAGGGGCTGTTATACCTGGTATTACCCTTACAGAATAAAGGTGGTGGTGAATTATGGATGGTGCAGGATATTTCAGAAATTAAACAGTTATGGAAAGATGTTTTACATGATATTTTACCACCATTAGTCATAATTTTAATTGTTTCAATCATAATTATGCTTTCTCTTGCTCGCAGTATAAATAAACCCCTCGCAAATATGATTGCAGTTGTTCAGGATATTGAACAGAATTCCGATCTCCGCAAACGGGTTGCATCAAGCCATGTGCTGGAACTTAATCATCTGGCGCAGGCATTTAACAGTATGCTGGAAAAATTTCAGAATATTATTGCCGATGCCAGTCATGTATCCCTGAGCAGTACCCAGGCGGCAGAAAAAATGGCAGAAATATCCAGATTAGGCAGCCAGTTTATGCTTCAGCAGCAAGATCAGATCACGGTTGTGGACCAGGCCATCAATCAAATGGTTGAGGCGGTGGGGCATGTTACGGATAATATTAACCAGGCGGCTGATGTCGCTGAAGACACCAGTGAATCCGCCCAGAAAGGCTGTAATGTCGTTAATTTATCCATTAGTAAAATTAACCAGGTCTCCGGAGCTGTTACCAGTGCCTCTGAAGCCACGTCCAAAGTAGCCAGAAGTGTAACAGATATCAGTTCTATTGTCGGTGTGATCAAGGGTATTGCTGAGCAGACCAATCTGCTGGCTTTAAACGCCGCTATTGAAGCGGCCCGTGCCGGTGAGCAGGGACGTGGCTTTGCTGTGGTGGCCGATGAAGTACGGACACTGGCCAACCAGACCCAGGAATCGACCGATAAGATCCAGCAGATGATTGAACAATTGCAGTCTGCCAGCCATGCGGTCATCAGTCAGATGGAGGTTGGTAAGCAACAGGTGCAGGAAACCATAGAACAGGCTGGTGAGGCTGGTACGGCACTGCAGCATATTACCGAAGCCGTCAATGGTCTGTTCAGTATGAATAAAACCATTGCGGAACAGTCAGAGCGGCAGCTGCAACTGGTTGAAACCATAAAAAATACCCTGCAAAGCATTAAAACTATTACGGATAAAAATAATAAAAATGCTAATGAGGCCGCTGATCTGGGTCAGAACCTTGAGCAGTCCTCAGAAAAACTGGAACATATTGTCGGCCAGTTTAAAGTCTGAAACGGATCAGGGACCGTAAACATGCTCACCATATAGAAATGGCCCTCTTGTTTTGTTGATCCAGATCAATAAAATCTTGACTTTTATACCAAAATAAATTTAAATGATCACAATAACTCTTTGTTTTATAACCATATTTTATATAAGGTTATTTGTTTTTAGTCTAAAACCATATACTTAGACAATGTTTAGACAGATAGCTGGAAGGAGACTTTGCTATGTCAAAAGTTAAAATTTACGAAACTCCCATGCTGGATGAGCTGGAAAACGGTGAATGGCCAAGTTTTATCAGCGGCATTAAGCGTTTAAGAGATGACCATCCGAATGAGCGTATTAACCACATGGTTAATGGCCTGCTGGGTCAGCTGGAACATTCTTATGAAACCCGTATGGGCTGGTGGAAAGGCGGTACCGTATCTGTATTTGGTTACGGTGGCGGTATTATTCCTCGTTTTTCTGAAGTGGCTGAGCATTTCCCTGAGTCCAAAGAATTTCACACTGTACGTGTTCAGCCACCGGCGGGTAACTTCTACACTGCTGATATTCTGAACAAACTGGCGGATGACTGGGAACAGCACGGTTCAGGCCTGCAGACTTTCCATGGTCAGACCGGTAACATTATGTTTATTGGTTCGACGACCGACGAAATGCAGCCTTTCTTTGACAAGATCAACGCTTACGGCTGGGATCTTGGTGGTGCCGGTCCCTGTGTTCGTACAGCAATGGCCTGTGTCGGTGCGGCCCGTTGTGAACATTCATGTACAAACGAACACGGTTTAATGCGTCACCTGGTTAATGAATTCCAGGATGATCTGCACAGACCGGCCCTGCCCTACAAGTGGAAGATTAAAGTATCCGGTTGTCCGAATGACTGTACCAATGCCATTGAACGTGCTGATATGGCCGTGATTGGTACATGGCGTGATGACATGAAAGTGGATCAGGAAGAAGTTAAAAAGTTTGTAGAAGCCAAGGGCCGTGACTACGTTATCGACAATGTCACTGACCGTTGTCCTTCCAATGCCATTAAACTGAACGATGACAATACAGTGACCATCAACAATAAAGAATGTGTTCGTTGTATGCATTGTATCAATGTTATGACTAAAGCCCTGGCACCTGGTGATGACACTGGTGTAACCATTCTTATTGGCGGTAAGCGTACTCTGAAGATTGGTGACATGATGGGTACTGTGGTTGTTCCATTTATGAAAGTGGATACCATGGAGCAAATCGAAGCACTGGTTGAACTGACTGGTGAAATGATTGATTTCTTTGCAGAAAACGCTCTGGAACACGAACGTACCGGTGAAATGATTGAACGTATCGGTCTGGTTAACTACCTGGAAGGTTTAGGTATAGACCTGGATCCCAATATGGTCAGTGAGCCGCGTCAGTGTTCATACGTACGTATGGATGGCTGGGATGAAGAAGTTAAAAAATGGTATGACAGAAAAGCGGAAGCTGCTTCTGCTTAAACCATTATTTTTAGCTTCCCAGAAAAGCCGCCCGGAGCAATCCCGGCGGCTTTTTGTTTGTCTTAGAAATATTATCTTTTATTTCTAATCCAGAGTTCAGGTTAATTACTGTTTCCCCAGGTTACAAAATTATCAAGACTGCTCCAATCTGTAAACTGACAGGTTCAGTGTTTGAATAATAGTGTATCAAACTAGCAGATTGATATTTGTTAGTTAGACAGAGAAGGGTTTAAAACTGATGATCTGATCCAGCCGAAACTCAACTTTTTTCTGCTCTTTATTATAGGCAAGCAAAAATTCACCAGTATCGGAACGGCTGATAATATCGTAAGGTATAACGGTTTCTATTCTGGAGCCGGATTGAGACTTTAGCTGGAGCTGGATAGTCTGTTTATGCATTATTATTAACTCCAGTTCACTATGAAGCTGGCAGGAGACAGGCTGATAAGATTCGGGCATGGTGAGTTATTCCAGTTTAAGGTAATTTTTCTGTTCAAAACGTGGGGTGCAGATACATAAAAATACCAGTTCCTCTGTTCCGGTATTGGCAATTTTTTGAGCAATGCCGGCTGGAATAATCACCGTATCACCCGGCAGAACGTTTTCTGCTGCTTTATGATTGATGTAAACCTGTCCCCTGCCCTTCAGGATAACATAGCGTTCAATAGTGTCTTTAACAGCATGCAGTTGTGTGGTCACTCCCGGAGCAACGGTCGCCTGGGCAATAGAACATTCTGCTTGTTCCGAAGTATTTAATAGCTCATTAATATGACAGCGTTCCTCTGTGTTAAAACCAGCTTCTGGATTAAATTTATTAATATAAGTCATAAATGTATTATCAGTAGATTGAGACAGACTATTTATCATGCAGAAGATTAATATAACAGGCAAGGATTTTTGACAATTAATTTATCTTCGCTATATTTTAAAGACGGGATTAAGAAAATATAAAATTATAAAAAGGAAATTATTCAGATAGTCTGAATAGTTACTAACAAAGAGTAGCAGGACTAAGTGATAGAAAAAATCGGGCGTTTTAATTTAATCAGGGAACTGGGACGAGGTACACAGGGTGTGGTGCATCTGGCTATCGATCCGGTTTTGCAAAGAAATGTGGCGATTAAGTCATTACATCTGAATGCCGAACATGACTTTAATACCAAAGACCTGCTGTTAAAAGAAGCCCGAACCATCAGTAAAATGGTTCATCCCAATATTGTCTCCATTTATGAAGCCGGTGAGGATGAACAGCAACAACCCTACCTGGTTTTTGAATACGTCAGTGGCCAGTTATTATCAGAGCGGATGAAAAAGTCCGGTGCCATGACGGTTAAACAGGCACTTGAATTAATAAAACCGGTGCTGGAAGCCATGAGTGAAGCCGCCCGAAAAAATATAATCCATTGTGATCTGAAGCCAGCCAATATTCTGATTAATGATGAGAATGTTCCTAAAGTCATGGACTTTGGTATTGCCCGCGTCATGTCCGAACAGAAAACCAGAAGTAATGGCTTTTTCGGAACGCCCCGTTATATGCCTCCTGAATATATTAAAGAACAGCTTATTACCACCAGTAATGACTCTTATGCACTGGGTATTATTCTTTATGAGATGCTGACGGGAAAGTCCGCCTATAAGGGTACTAATATCAGGCAGATCATTCAGAGTGTATTAAAGGATAAACTGGCACCACCATCAAAATTAAATAATGATATTGACGCGGCATTTGAAAGTATCTTATTAAAAGCCATTGATAAAAAACCGGATAACCGTTACCAGAGTGCCATTGAGTTTAATGCAGCCATTGATGAGTATATTGAGCGTAATACCAGTAAAGTTACTGGCTCCAGTAAAAAAATGGATGCCACCATTGAGTTTCTGCTCAGACGCATGAAACGAAAAAAAGATTTTCCGGCACTTTCCGAATCACTGTTTAAAATTAATACCATTATCGACCAGGATGATAAAGGCTTTGATGAACTGGCCGATGCCATTGTAGAAGATTTTTCCCTGACCAATAAAATTCTTAAAATCGTTAATTCCGCTTATTACCGCCGCAGCGGTGGTGAGGTAAAAACCATTTCTCATGCCGTGATGCTGCTGGGTTTTGATGCTATCCGCTCCATAGCGGTCAGCCTGATTTTAATTGATCACCTGCATGATAAGTCCCAGGCCAAACAGTTACGGGATCAGGTGGTGTCCTGTCTGTACAGCGGAGTATTTGCCAAAAACCTGGCTGAAAAATCTCAATTAAAAAACCTTGAGGAAGTTTTTTTAAGCGGAATTTTTCATAACCTGGGTAAATTATTATCTATTTTTTATTTTAATGAAGAGTATCTGGAAATTGAAGCTCTGGTTAACAATGAAAATCTGAGTGATGAGGAGGCCTCCACAAAAATTCTGGGGATCGGTTATAACCAGCTAGGTAATGCCATAGCCCGGGAGTGGGAACTGCCCCACTATATAGTTAATACCATTATGCCGTATGACACAAAGACAAACAGTCGGCGTCTGCAGCTCAATCAGGAAGAAAAAATGCACGCCATCAGTTCACTGTCCAATGAACTGACACAGTTGATAGAAAAAGAGGATGATGGGCAATGGCGTCTGCGTGCCGTAAAACTCTGGCGTGAATATACTCCGCAACTGAATTTGAAAGACCGTGATCTGACCGGACTGGCAGACCAGGCCAAGGTAGATCTGGTGGATTTAAACTCCATTTTAAATATCAATATGTCCAAATCGGCCATTATTCAGGGGCTGGAAAATGAAACCCAGGCGCAGTCAGCCGAAAAATCGGTTGTTGAGGCAGATACTGAAAAGACCATAGTGATTGAACCGGCAGAAAAAACTGCAGACCATCAAGTGCAGCCGGATATTCGACTACCGGTAGAAGATATTCTTAATAATGGTATTAATAACATCAGTGCACTGTTAAGTATAGATTATAGTGTGACTAATATTTTTAAACTCTGTCTGGACGTAATGAATGATGCTTTTGAGTTTGATCATTCCGTTATGTGTATGGTCAATACCCGGCAGAAAATCATGGAAGGTAAATTTGCCCATGGTCTTAATAATGCATTTTTGAGTCAGTTTCGATTTACTCTGAAATACAAACCCGATGTGTTTCACCTGGCCCTGGAAAAAGGCATGGATATTTTTATAGCCGATTCCACTGCTCCCAAAATTATCAAAAAAATTCCTCCATGGTATCAGCAGATAGTGGAAGCAGAAACCTTTATTGTCCTGCCGGTAATGCTGAAAAATAAACCCATTGGCCTGTTTTACGGCGATCGTTTTAAAACCGGAGAATTAAATATTAAACCCAGCCAGCTAAAACTGGTGCAGAAACTGAAGTATCTGGCGTCGGAAGCCCTGGTGAAAAAATTTCAGACTTAACTGAAAACAATCTTAACCGAAAACAATTGTTACAACTGAAATATTGTCTTCCCCGCCGCCCTGGTTGGCTTTAATAATCAGCTGTTCAGGAATTTTCTCGGGGCTGTTCTGAAACTGGGCAATAGTCGCTGCAATTTCACTGTCATCCACCATGGTGGTCAGTCCGTCTGAGCAGAGGATAATCAGTTCGCCTTTTTTAGCCGGGTAGAGCAGGATATCAGGGGCAACATCAGGATAGGGCCCCAGGGCTTTGGTCAGTACATTGGCGGGTGGTTCATCGCCTTCAAAACATTTGTCTTTCCATAACTGCAGCAGGGAATGATCGGTGGTGATCTGGTTCAGGCTGTCTTTGTAAAAACTATAGGCTCGGCTGTCGCCGACACTGAATATAATGGACATTTTGGCGCGCGGTAAATACCAGCAGCCTACCACGGTGGTGCCCATACCCTTGCCTTCCAGCAGTCCACGGTCTTTATTGGACTGATTAATGCCGATATTGGTGTCTTCTATAGCCTGGGTGACAGTCTGTACTTCAGGAAACTCAACATCATCCGCATTCGGGTCGGCCTGATGGTTAAGTAAGGCGGTTTCAATGGTTTTAATAGCCATTTTGCTGGCCACCTCGCCTGCCTGGTGGCCGCCCATACCATCGGCAACAATATACAGATGGTGCTTATTATCAAGACTGATATTGTCTTCATTGTGATTACGGGCACGGCCGGTATCGGTTTTGCCATAGGCCGTACACTTTATGGAAAGAAAATTTTTAAACATATAAAGTGCAGTTTGTAACCTGTATTAAAATTTTTGTATTGTAAGAAACGATGCAGTCGGTGCTGACAGTTTTAATAATAGCCCAGATCCAGAAAAAAGCTAACAGCAGCCGCTGCTGTCGGGATGAACGGTGGTATCAGTATCAAAGGGCAGAGTAGTACCGCAGCCGGCAAAAATACCAAAGTGTTTGTTCATATCACCATAAAATTCAAAGTGAGGTTTAAAACGGCTGTCCTGCAGCATTCGCCAGGTATTACCACAGACCGGGAAGTGTCGACCGGTTTCTATGGCATGGTGCTTATCCAGTATAAAAAGCTCTTCATGATGTGGAATAGTGCCTTTATAGACCACGCATTGACCGTAATCCTCACAGGCCGGTTCCAGGCCATCCAGTTTAAACAAACGGTAAGTGGCGGAATAGAAATTAATATGACCAATCAGCTTTTCAATATTCATATTATCGATCTTCAGGGGCCTGTCTTCCACCAGTCGTGGATCCAGAAAGCCGCATTTTTTGGCCAGATTCTGAAAGTCATTCCAGTACAGAGCACCGCTAAGACATTCGCCATATAGAACAGGGTCTTTAATCAGATGTTCAGGTATCCGTTTATCACTGTAAACATCTGAAAAATAGAGTTCGCCGCCGGGTTTTAATACCCGCCAGGCTTCTTTTAATACTGATTCTTTATCCGGAGATAAATTAATGACACAATTAGAAACAATAATATCAAAACTATTGTCTTCCAGTTCCAGTTCATCCAGACGTTCAATATAACCTTTTTTAAATGCCATATTGGGTTTTTTATAGCCAAAGGCTTTAGTGTGGTAATCGATGTATTGATTGGCGATGGCCAGCTGCTCATCGGTCATATCCACACCCAGTACAAAACCATTCTCGCCCACCAGTTGTGCCAGAATATAACAGTCACGACCGGAACCGCTGCCCAGATCCAGTATTTTCATGCCTTCCAGCTGCTGGGGGCGAACCAGGCCGCAGCCGTAATAGCGGGCTGCTACTTCGGGATGGATCCTGCTCATAGCCTGTTTTATGTGATCCGGCAAATCGGTATCGGTACAGCAGGCATCGGTTTTTAAATCACCGGAAGACTGCAGGATTTTGCCGTAATATTCTTTAACTTCATCAAACATCTTAACTGTTCACCACTTACAAACGTAACTTATTAAAAGAATTAGAAATCATATACAAAAGTAGCTGATAAAGATAGTTTCTGAAAAATCAGTGACCTTGAATAATAGGCTATGCTTGACTATTCTTAATTAAACCTGAATTTTTATTTAGGTTTAATACCCTCCTGATAATAATGAGACATTATACGAAATGGGCATACCTCCGGCTTACTGGACCCTGATTGGGGAAATCACCCTGGTACTGATAGGTGCGCTGGTGGCTGTCATTGTATTTGTGCTCAGGGATCGAAAAAATCTTAAGGAATATTCTCTTTATCTGAAAGAGCTGATAAAGAAGCTCAAGAAAAAAATAAAAGAACATGAGGATGAACAGTCACAGGAAAGAGTGCAGGAATTAATCCGGGCTATGATTGACCATGTCAGAGCAGAATATCAGCAGCAGGCCGGAGGAGAAATTAATGACTCACTTGAAGAAGGGCTGGAATCTAAACCTTCCATTGAACAGTTTATCCTTATTACCGGGTTTCAGATGCTCAGTGCTGAACTGACGGCTCTGGAGAACAGTAATGAACCGGAAGCGGCCTGGGAAAAAATTAAAAATGAACTGATGCCCCTGATACAGAATTTTCTGCAACCTGCTCTGGCAGCACAGAATGCTTCCATGGATGCTGCTGAAGCAGAGCCATCAGAAGATTTACAGCAGCGAATTGAGAATCTTGAGCAATTTAAACAGCTGTATTTTAATTTACAGAAAAACATGGCAGAACAGATTGCCGAAATAGAACAGCTGAACCAGAAAATTGCGGAACTTGCAGACGGCAGTGAAAACTCCGCAGCTATTATGGCCATTATTGAGAAAAACAAAACTCATTATATCGGCATGGGGCAGTTGCTGGGTATGGATAAAGAGCAGCATCACCAAAGTGTAACTGACAGCATGGATTATAGTGATGTGTTGATCAGTGAACGTAAAGATGAAATTAACCGTCTTAAAAGTAAAATTGCCCAGCAGTTTGAAGAAATCTGGAAGTTACAGAGCAGTTTGTCCACTAAAGATGGAGCTCCTGCCGATCTGCAGACGCTGCAGGCTGGGGTGGAAACCTATGCCCGTCAGTTAAAAGATGCTGAACTGTGTCTTGAAACCATGGATATGGAAATACAGACATTAACGGCCGAAGTAACCCGCCTGGAAAAACAGCTGGAACAGCAGGGTGGAGCAGAATCAGAAACCGATACAGGACTGTCCCAGAAAGAACGGGATGATATGATTGCCCGCTTTGCCCAGGAAAGCAAGGAACTGATGGGCTGTATTACCGGACTGGAAGATAATGCCCAGGAACAAAGTGAAAAAATTAAACAGCTTGAAGAGGAAAATGCGCTCTTGAAAACACAGTTGAAAGCAAAGTTAAAAGAGTAGTTAACTTATTTCTGGCAATGGGTGCAATAAACCGTACTGCGGTTATTCAGACGAATTTCTTTAAGAGCCTGGCCGCACTGGATACAGGGCCGGTTTTTGCGTCCATAGACCTGTAATTCCTGTTTGAAATAGCCCGGCTTGCCGTCACCGCCGGTAAAATCCTTTAGTGTTGTACCGCCCTGGCGGATGGCTTCTTTAAGAATTTTTCGGGCATTGTGGCATAATCGTTCGTAACGGGCCTTGCTGACCTTTCCTGCTGCTCGTTTCGGGTTAATGCCGCTGGCAAACAGAGCTTCATTGGCGTAAATATTACCAATGCCGACCACTACCTTACTGTCCATAATAAACTGCTTGATATTAACTTTTCTGCCCCTGGAGAGCTGAAATAAATAATCGGCATTAAATTCAGGAGATAAAGGTTCAGGCCCAAGGTGAGCCAGTAAGGCGTGTTTTTCAACAGGGTCTTCAGTCCACAATACGGCACCGAAACGGCGTGGATCGGTCAGGCGCAGAGCCTTGCCATTGGTAAAGCACAGTTCAAAGTGCTCATGTTTCTCATAAGCCGTATTATGAGGCACAATGCGCAGGCTGCCGGACATGCCCAGGTGAATAATTAATGTTCCGCGTACAGTGATTAGTAACAGATATTTTGCGCGACGCCGGATCTGGATAAATTGCTGTTGTTTAAGAGATTGGGGTAATTGAGCGGGGATCGGCCAGCGCAGGTTCGGGTTGCGGATATTAACCTGCAGGATTTCAGTATTAAGAATATGTGCGGAAACGCCCCGTAAGGTGGTTTCAACTTCGGGGAGTTCTGGCATTATATACAGACTTTAATACAAAAAAGTGACTTATTCAGGTGTTATAAACAGAAATGTATAGGGCTAATGGTCAATGCACTTCTGTTTGCACCAGTATGAATCTGATTATCTGTCTTCGTCTTCAGGGAAATGACCCAGCGGACGGTTAAAGGTATAGTTCAATGGTGCTTCCACCAGAACTTCAGCGGATTCATCAAAGTTTTCGCCGGGGACACTGAACAGCAGGCCGACAAAATGCAGGGCACCGCCAACGGCTGAACCAACCACACCCAGAGGACGTGCCAGTACCAGGTCAGCAATCATATCGGCTTCTCGATCCTGATAACTTTCGTCATAATAATCTGCAGCAAAGCTGTTAGGTGCCAGAGTGATGAGCAGGCTCAACAGGGCTGCGCTGAGGGTGGTTTTAACAAGCGTTTTCATGGTAATCCCCACTTTATAATTGTTTGGTAACGTCTCAGATGATTTGGCTATTATCTTATGTCATGCATATTATACTGAGTCATTATTTTAGCTTTATAACAGGCATAATAGTCAGGTAATTTCTACAAATCAAGTTTAAGGGGTTGAAAATATTAAATCATTCACAGAAAAAGTCATTATTGTGATGATTTTGTGGTTTTGGTGACTGGAATAAACTCAGTCAGACGTTTTAGCTGCTGCGGCGTTACCCACCAGGCAATAGACAGATCCTGACGTAATAATTTAATCTGACTGTCTTCCTGAATAATATGGTAAGAAATAGTCTGTTCCCTGTTGTTCAGTTTATAGCGTATTGTGATGGTCTTTGCAGCCGTTTGGGTACTCAGGGTGTCAGGATCGACTTTAAGACGGGTTTCTACTCTGGAGGCCAGTATTGTCTGCCAGTTATGAATTAACTGGACAACGCTGTCAGGTTGTATACCGGCATTTTCCCGGCTGGTTTTAAGTTGCCACTGGCCGTTTTTAAGTACCAGTGAGTAAGCAGCCCATTGAATTTGCTCAAGGTCTGCATCCGGCGGCAATAATGAGGATGAAATAAAGCTGTCAACCGGTGCCCGCAACTGATAATAAACGGCTCCATTAATCAGATGGATAGTGTTTTTGCCATTGTGAATATTGTCCTGGATATTCATGGCGTAACGCTGGCCGTTCAGAGGTGCTTCGCTGCCCAGGTCAAAACGGTTATTATCCAGCCAGACGCTGAGCTTTGGTTTGTCCAGGGCATATTTTTTTAGCTCACTGTCCGGCACATCAAAACTGGAATAACTGCGTTTGGTCGCCAGTGCCAGTACAGTCTTAACACGCAGGGGGTTGGCCGGTAATGGATAAGGACTCTGCATCATCCAGTGCTGTCCCTGTTTAGTCAGGCGCACCGACTCAATACCCTGGCGTTCTATCACAATGGTCTGTACCTGTTCAGGATTAAGTGAACTCAGATATTGATACTGATATTGTTTCAGCCCCGGCTTATACCAGGCAATTAAAGCCAGCAACAGAACGATAACAGCCAGCCGGGCATTATTACGTGCATCATTATTCATTAGCGTCTGCGCCTTCTGAACCAGATCAGGGTACCGCTAATAACCAGTATTCCCGGCACCACTAACAGGAAAAAACTGCCCAGCAGGGATAACTGCTCAGTGGACAGATCCAGAATAATATCATTTTTTATCTGGGTCGGGATGGCAATAAAATGGTCATCATGGCTGAGCCAGTTCATAATATTCAGACCCAGGGTCAGGTTGCCGGCATTACCAAGAAAAGTATTGGATAGAAAATCACCATCACCCAGTACAATTATGCGCTGTTCCCGGCCTGGGACTTCATTAGCGGGTTCATGTTCGTCCTGTTGTGAGGCATCACTGCCATTATTCAGCGGCCGGGTTAAAATCATGCCGATGGTCACCGACCCTCTGATATCCAGTAAGTCACTATACTGTACCTGATCACGGATAGGAGAGGTTTCAATCCAGCTGCGTTCTACAGTCACCAGAAAAGGCAGCATAGTAAAATTGGAATTCAGGGAAGTCGAGCTGTCATCTTCCTGGTCAGAGGGTATATCGGCACCGGTCTCATCTGCATTGCGTACATCGTCTATAAATGCCGGCAGACGTTCAATTCCAGCCGCCTGTGGGAACAGGGTGACGGTGGAAAAATCCTGGTTAATAGGGTGTTCAGGGTATTCCGTTATAATGGCATAATCCGGGCGGGTAATACCGTATCGTTCCGTGGTGGGATCGACCACGACACCATCCAGAAACTCAATACCCAGTAATTCAGACAGCGGCAGCAGGCCGTGCATGGGGAAATTCTTTTCAATATTCAGCGGTTCACCCAGCCACAGAAGATTACCCCCGGCTTTAACATAATCAATAAGCAAGCGTACTTCGCCGGGTAAAAAAGCCGCCTGTGGACCGGCAATGACCAGTACCGAAATATTTTCCGGTATCCGCATACTGCGGGCCAGGTTAAGCGTTTCCAGGGTAAAGCCCTGTTTTTTAAGATGCCTGGCAAAGGTCGATAAATCAAAATTGGCCTGACGAACCGGGCTGCGTTCACCATGGCCTTCGATAAAGACCAGTTTTCGGACTCTGGAGCGAACCAGACGGTGCAGGGTATTGGTGAGCTTCTGTTCGGATAATTCAGTCAGGTTTTCACTGCGGCCCTGATATTGAATAATCATTTCCCCGTCTACGCTGATATTCAGTGCCCGAATACTTTCCGGATCGGCATTGGGATCCACAAATCTGAGACTCATATCGGGTTTATAGCGCTGATAACGCTGCACCAGTTCCTGTACTGATTTGCGGATACGTGGATTACTGGTATAGGAAACCAGCTCTACCGGGCCGTCCAGTGTCTGCAGTAACTGTATGCTGACTTCATTCAGTGAGTTCTGGCCGTTTACGGTCCAGTCTGCCTGATAAACATATAGATTACTCAGGTAAGCCAGCAGGCCGAGCATGGCAAGAAACAGCAGCTTGAACAGCCAGCGCTGCAGTTTCAGATTGCGGGTAGATTGGCGGGTGATCTGCATATTGGTTAACCTGTTTAATGCGGCAGACGCAGTCGGTCCAGACGGCGGATGCTCATGACCAGAAATAACCAGATAAACAGCAGATAATAAACAACATCTGCCGTGGAAAACACACCTTTAAGCAGGGGTTCAAAATGATTAAGTAAAGAAAACCAGGCCAGAATATTCTGCCCTTCAATACTGGTATCGGCGCTGGTGCCGGCCCAGTTGATAACCCATAAAAACAGCAATAAACCAAAACTGCCCACTGCCGCAATAGCCGGCTGACGGGTCAGAGTAGAAATATAAATACCGGCCGCGGTAAAAGCGGCCACTATCAGGCACAGTCCCAGGAGTGCCGCTGACATTTGTCCCAGATCAATGCTGGCACCCAGTAACAGAGATAAAGGCATCAGGCTGATCATGGCAATTAAAATCAGCAGAAAGCCAAGAATACCCAGGTATTTACCCAGAATAATCTGGGACATGGATACTGGTGCACTGAACAGTAAAGGCAGGGTCTGATTTTTCTGTTCCTCACTGATAGAACGCATGGTCAGCAGAGGAATGATCAGCAGCAGTACAATGGCCGCACCGCCCAGCAGGGGAGCAATAACCAGATCCGTAATGCCCGGAGAATTTTCCAGAACGGAAAGTTTGGACTGTATCTGCAGGTAAGTCTCCAGTTGTGCCAGGAACTGGTAACATAAAATAAACTGGGTAATGGCCAGCATGGTCCAGGCCAGAGGAGACAGGAACAGGCTTTTTAGTTCACGCAGTGCAATGATTTTAATCATGGTCTGTTCCCTGCCTGGCTTTCTGTTCAGTACCCTTATGATCATTACTCTTATTATTGCTGAGTTCTGTCAGCTCCGGCTCAGTACAGGTCAGGCTCATAAATATATCTTCCAGTGAGCGTCTGACAGGGCTGAGCTCATACAGCCCCCAGTGATTTTGGCAGGACAGTTCAACGAGCTGCTGTGATAATTGTACTGTGTTGTTGGGGGGGCTGTCGGGTATGCCGACAGTATCCGGAATACTGTCCGTGCTTTCTGTCCGGCCTTCAATCAGCCAGCTTTCTCCATCCTGTTCAATTGCCTGAATACCGTCCAGCTTTTCCAGTTGCTTCCTATCCACTGTCCTGCTGCAGCGCATACGTAATACCTGAGTGTTCATCTGCTGGTTAAGCTGTTCTATCGGGGCATTAAAGACCAGTCTGCCCTGGTTAATGATCTGCACATTATCACACACAGTCTGAATTTCCGGCAGAATATGGCTGGACAGCATAACGCTGTGGTTTTCCCCCAGCTCCCGGATCAGTTTGCGGATTTCAATCATCTGGATAGGATCCAGACCCACCGTTGGTTCATCGAGAATAACAATATCCGGTGCATGAATAATAGCTTGGGCAATGCCGACCCGCTGCTGATAGCCCTTGGATAAATTATTGATCACCCGTTTACCGTGTTCGGTCAGGCCACAGCGTTCCTTACTGTGTTGTACGGCACGCTTCAGGCCTTTTCTGGCCACGCGGTTCAGGCGGGCACAGTAAAACAGGTATTCATCAACGGTAAGTTCCTTGTATAAAGGCGGAGTATCGGGCAGGTAGCCGACCAGTGCCTTGGCCGCCACAGGATCATCCATTAAATCAAATCCGCCGATTTTAATACGGCCTTCGCTGGGTGCCAGATTGCCGGTCAGCATTTTCATGGTAGTGGATTTGCCGGCACCGTTGGGTCCCAGAAAGCCCAGTATTTCGCCGCGCTGTAAAGTAAAGCTGATATTATCGACCGCCACAACATGATCATGGCGTTCTTCAATACCATGTTTACCCGGATAAAACCGGGACAGATGACTGACTTCAATAAGAACTTCGTTGTCCATTTAAGGTGGTGATTATCCTGTAGGTGTTATTATTATCTGGATAAAAATAATATTCTAGCACAGTTTAATAGTGTACGTTTATGCACTGTTCTCAAAGCACTGTATTTTAGTTTTATTACTCTTTAAAATGTTTTATTCAGGTTTCAATATTAATGCGAGAAACTAATTTGTCTGCCAGTCATACCAGATCACAAACCCGGCGAATTTTAGGTGTAGATACCGGTGGTACCTTTACGGATTTTGTTTATTACCAGCAGGGACGGTTAAAAATTCATAAAGTCCTGTCCACTCCCCATGCCCCCGAACAGGCCATTTTACAGGGCATTACTGAAATGGGACTGGATAATAACCTGGATGGTCTGTCCATTGTGCATGGTTCTACTGTGGCCACGAATGCCGTACTGGAGAAAAAAGGGGTTAAAACACTTTATATTAGCAATAAAGGTCTGGCAGATGTCCTGACAATCGGCCGGCAGGCACGTAAAGAACTCTATAATCTGACTCCGGAACCCGTGCTGCCGCCGGTTCCCCGGGAACTCTGTTTTGAAGTCAGCAGCCGGGTAGATGCTCAGGGTAATATTCTGCAGTTGCTGGATCATTCAGAACTGGAAGCATTAAAGGCCTTTATTGAGCAGCACCAGCCCGATGCTGTAGCAATTAATCTGTTATTTTCCTTTTTAAATAATGAGGATGAGTGCCGGATTGAAGATTATCTTAAGGTATATTTTCCGGATCTTTTTATCTCCCGCTCCTCTGATGTTCTGCCGGAATATAAAGAATATGAACGGGGTATTGCCACCTGGCTGAATGCCTGGGTTGGGCCCCTGGTGCAGGGGTATCTGCAACGTCTGGAAACCTGTACTAAACCCGCTGTTCTGACGGTTATGCAAAGTTCAGGCGGTACTATTGCGGCCTCAGGAGCAGCAGAGCATGCCGTGCGTATGCTGTTATCCGGGCCTGCCGGCGGGCTGGCCGGAGCCAAATTTATTGCTGAGACTGTGTCGGCATTCTCTAATGATAAATCTGATGGAAAACAAAGTACCCGCCTGCTGACCTTTGATATGGGGGGAACCTCTACTGATGTGGCATTAATTGAAGGTGAACTGCAATTAACTAATGAGGGGCATATTGGTGATTACCCTGTGGCCGTATCCATGGTGGATATGCATACTATTGGCGCAGGTGGCGGCTCGATTGCCCGGGTGGATGACGGCGGTGTACTACAGGTAGGGCCGGAATCTGCTGGAGCCAGTCCGGGGCCGGCCTGTTACGGCAAGGGCGGAACACAGGCTACGGTAACCGATGCTAATCTGGTGCTGGGACGCCTGTCTTCTGCTGATTTTCTCGGCGGCAGTATGTCGCTGGATATTGATGCGTCTGAAAAAGTGACAGGCAGTCTGGCAGAACAACTGGGCTGGACTGAAAAAGATGCCCTGCAGCAAACAGCGCTGGGGATCCTGCAGGTGGCTAATGAGCATATGAGCCGGGCTTTAAGGGTGATGTCTATTCAACGCGGCGTTGATCCCAAAACCCTGACGCTGGTGCCTTTTGGCGGCGCCGGTGCGTTACATGTCTGTGCGCTGGCTGAAAATCTGCAAATGACACAGGCTCTGGTACCGGTCTATGCAGGCGTGTTATCGGCTTTTGGCATGGTGGTGGCACCGCGCAGCAGGGAATTATCCCATACCATTAATATGGTTCCGGAACATTCACAGGAGGCTGAAATTTATCAGCAATTACATATGCTGGAACAAAAAGGGTGTGAAGAATTGATAGCGGAAGGTGTTGCTCCGGAGAAGATTAATATCCAGGCCTCAGTTGATTTACGTTACCTGGGGCAGTCTTATACCCTGAATGTTGTCTGGCATAATTTGGAGCAGGCATTAGCTGACTTTCATAAACTGCATCAGAAACGATACGGGCATCAGCACCAGCAGCCGGTGGAACTGGTTAATGTACGTATTAAGGTCAGTGCCAGCTCGGTTCCCGTGCAGTTACCGGAATTAGAATCATCTCTTGCTGCACCTGAAGCCATTGCACATCGCTCTGTATACGGTGTAGAACAGCCCGTACCGGTTTTTCAGAGAGAAACTCTGCTGGCCGGGCAGCAAATTAATGGGCCTGCCCTGATAGTGGAACAGGTTTCTACTACCTGGCTGGCCCCTTACTGGCATTGTATGGTTGATAAAGTAGGTAATCTGAAACTGAACAGGGAATAATTAAGCATAATGTATGCACTGATTTATTATATTCCGCCCGCGGATCATGAACGGGTCAAACAGGCTTTATTTTCCCAGGGTGCCGGAAAAGTCGGCCACTATGATCAGGCCTGCTGGCAGGTACTGGGAACCGGTCAGTTCAGACCGCTGGCAGGCAGCCATCCGGCTATAGGCAAACAGGCCAGGCTGGAACAGCTTGAGGAGTTCCGGGTAGAAATGGTCTGTGCTGATGAACACATCAAAACAGTGGTAGAAACCCTGCTGAAGGAACACCCTTATGAACAACCGGCATGGCAGGTTTACCGAATTATAGAGCCCCAGGAATTAGGAAGGTAAATGATTTATGAATAGATATGTGTGTTAATATTAGAGTTTATTAATAAACTGCAACTTCAATTAAATTGCTGTCAGGATCTCTGAAATAAAAGGAGGTAATTTTTCCAGCAGCGCCCGTTCGCTGTACCGGCCCTTTAATAATGTTTATTCCCTGGCTTTTTACTTCATCCATAGCCTGTTGCAGATCATTGTTAATAATAAAGCATAAATCAGCCGAGCCGGGTGTTGGCTGTTCTGCTTTAGGTTCAAATTCATGGCCATATTGATGCAGGTTGATTTTTTGCTGGCCGAATTTCAGAGCAACCCGGTTATTGCCAAAGGTTTCAGCCTGCATACCAAGTATTGCGGTATAAAATGCAATAGAGGCTTCGAGATCGCGTACCGTCAGAACAATGTGATCAATATTTTTAATATTCATTGGGGAAATATAGGCTATTTCTGTTTTAAGTACAAAAAAAGCCCTGTCCGTTTTAACGGTACAGGGCTTTTTTTAAGCGAGTATCGGCGAACCTGTTAAATAGACATTTTAGCTAAAAAACGAACAGCCTTGAGCCAGATTACTTGATTTTGGCTTCTTTATACATAACATGCTTGCGAACAACCGGATCGTACTTTTTCATTTCCAGCTTTTCAGGCATGGTGCGCTTGTTTTTGGTCGTTGTATAATAATGACCGGTACCTTCTGAAGATACTAATTTAATTTTATCACGCATGGTATTCTCCTAGACCTTTTCGCCTCTGGCACGCATTTCGGCCAGAACTGTATCGATGCCGCGCTTGTCAATGGTACGCATACCGCTGGCTGTAACACGTAATTTTACAAAACGGTTTTCACTTTCAACCCAGAAACGATGGGTATGAAGGTTAGGTAAAAAACGGCGTTTAACTTTGTTGTTGGCATGAGAAACATGGTTTCCCGTAACAGGGCGCTTGCCTGTAACCTGACATACCTTAGACATTGATGCTCTCCAATAAATCGCTTAAATCTTAACTTTCAATTAAAAAGACCAACTAAAAAGACAAAATATTTTACTTTCTGGTCTTTTTGCAACACAGGCCGTTGAAATTGTAACGACTTGCGCGAATAAGAGGCGAGATTTTACGCAATATTGCCCTAAGAGGCAAGTTTTTTATTGGAAAAATTAAAAAATCCGCTATCTGTGGATAGTTATGCTCAAACAGTCAGAATAGTCTTTATTAAATTAACAAAATAACTATGGTGCAATCTCTGTTTTTGGTTTATCTTAAGACAAAAATAAAAATATTAAAAAACCAGAAAGGAAGGTCAATGAAATTATTAAAAACATCGCTTTTAGGGGGCGCAGCACTGGTATTGCTGGCGAATACAGTGGCAGTGCAGGCGCGGGTTATTGTGCATGATTTACGTGGTGAGGAGGCAGCGACTTATCAGTATCCCATGAATCCAGGTAAGTATTATGCTCAGCATTATCGTCCGAAAAGCCTGCCGGTGCCGGTAGTTACCAGTAAGTCACCGGTCGTATTACTTGAAGAGTCTATAAATAAGGTGATTGATTTTCTGTCCACGCCCCAGCCGGCTTCGCTGGAGCAGATCACTGACTTTCTTAACCGGGAAATTGCCCCGCATTTTGATTTTGAATATATGGCCCGCTGGGTAGCCGGACGTTATTACAAAACCATGAATCCGCAACAGCAAAAGCAGTTTACCCAGATTTTCAAGGAACTGTTTATTACTACCTTTGTACAGAAATTAAGTAATTTCCGTAATTATCCGCCCGTGGTAGAAAATTTCCGCTCTCGTCGTACCAGTGAGAATGAAGCTATGGCGTCAGCCAGGATTCTGCAGGAAGACGGCACGGTTGTGCATGCGGACTTTAAGTTTCTGAAAACCAGAAACGGCTGGAAAGTAGTGGATGTACGGGCCAATGGTGTCAGTGCACTGTTTTATTATAGACACTTTTTTGAAGAACAGATCCGCCGTCAACGGCAGAATAATGAAGTTTTTAAATAGCTTTTATTTGTAGCCTTTATTTATAACACTGTACCGGAGCGTGGGCATCCTGCCCACGTTACCTTCTTATAGGTACAGTTCATAGGTATAAACCCTAATTCTAAGCTGATCTATATTAGTTTATTATCTGTTTATGATACACTTTAAATCCAGCTATAGCTTTAATATCCTTCTGCGTCTGATTATTCTGTCTCTTTTACTGGTAGTACTGATCTACTTTCAGTTTGATTATATCCAGAATGTCTATCTTAAAAATCAGTTAACCAATACCGGTTATTTTATTAATGGCTTTATTCTCGGCTTATTCCTGCTGGGTATGGCCAAACAGGTATCGTCCTTATTGTTTTACTGGCGTGAGGAAAGGGCGCTGGGCAAATTTATTGTTAATCTGCATAAGGAAAGTGCTAATCCGGTCAAGGATATTTATGAGAAAAGCCTGATTGCCCATCGCTATGCGACCATGAAGGATATTTACCGTCAGCATGCACCGGTTAATCAAAGTGCACTTGCGGCGGCCATGGTCGCTTCTGAAAGTACCCGTTTGAGTTTGCCTCGTTTTGTCTCCAATGTTCTTATTCTTACGGGGGTATTCGGTACCATTATTTCATTATCGATTGCCCTGATGGGGGCTTCCAGCTTAATGGAAAATAATGGCGTTAGTAGTATGGGGCAGGTGATTCACGGTATGTCTACCGCACTGTCAACGACAACAACAGCTATCGTTTGTTATATGTTCTTTGGTTATTTTTATCTGAAACTGACCGATGTCCAGACTAACCTGTTCAGTGCCATTGAGCAGGTGACGACTCAGCATCTTATGCCGCGTTTCTCCCACCAGAGTGAGAATATGGTGCATCAGCTGGCAGAACTCATTAAATCTCTGCGCCATACTGCGGCTAATATGCAGTTGTCCCAGCAGCAGTATCTGGAAATGGGTTCTAAAGTTAATGAGATCACCTCTCAGTTTGATGACAGGGTCAGCGGTATGTCAGAAGACCTCAGTGAAATTAAGGAACTGCTGCGGCTGGGCTTCCGCCTGCCGGAAGACCACCCTCACCATCCCTCTAATCAGAACCCCTCCTGAGAGTGAGTAAGCTGCTATGAATGACGGCTTTATTGATCTCAGACAGAACCATCAGCACCTGGTGGAAGATTCTTTCTGGCCGTCTTTTACAGATATTATGACCGTAGTCGTGATGATTTTTTTAATCACTACCAGTATTTTAATTGTTAAGAACTGGGAACTGGTTGATGAGCTTAAAACCCGTATTGAGGTGGAGCAGAAAATATCTCAGCGTTTAAAAGCCAGTATGGTCGCGCAGCAAAAAACCTCCCAGGAGCTTGAAGCCAGCCTTAATAAACGCCAGGAAATAATGCGTAAACTGCAGGAATCACTTGAAGCAGAGCGACGAACCTCCGAAGTCTTTCAGAAAACATCCCAGGAAAAAGCCACCCTGGAAGAACGCCTGACCCAGACTCAAAGTGAACTGTCCATGCTGCGTCTGCAATTAATGCAGGCCAGAGAAAGCGCCTCGGAACGTGATAAGCTGATTGTGGAACAGGATCAGAGTTTAACCCGTTTAAAAGATCAAAAGCGTAAGCTGGAACGCACTATTACAGCAAGAGATACCGAGTTACAAAAGGTTCAGCAGCGCCTGGCGCAACTTGAAAGCACCATGGATTCTCTTAACACTAAACTGGAAGTTAAAGCCATAGCCCTGTCTCAACGAGATAAGGAATTACAGACACAGATGGTACAATTACACAACCGTGAACAGGAATTGCTGAAACTGAATCAGCAGAACCAGCAATACCAGGACAGCATCAGTCGTTATGAACGCCGGATTGCTGAAGTTCAGCAACAGCACTCGGTACTGGTGGGTGATTATAAAGAGCTGGAAGACAAGTATAACAAGCTTATCAAGCCATCCCGTTCAGCGATTGGCAAGTACGTGGTGGAAGTGCGTTATGAAAAGCAGGCCGGTAAACCTCATATCCAGTTCCGGGAGTCAGATAATGATCCTTACCAGACGATTTCTGAGGCCGCTATGCATAAAAAGCTCAGTGCTTTAAAAGACCGCTATAAAGACAAATTGTATGTCAAAATTATTATTCCCGATGACAGCGGCCTGTCTTATAACGAAGCCTGGAGTTTTATGAGTTCGGTGCTGGATAAATATGATTATTACTACCAGGATGAATAGCAGTATACCCATTCTGCCGACTGTTATTTTGGTCAGAGCCCAGGCTTCAGATGCAATATAGACTTATTTTTGTTCTTTGTGACTATTAACAATAGATTGACAGGCGGCACCTTTGGGATCCTGTTCACAGGTGCTTTTTATCATTTCACAGGCACTCATGCCGAAACTCTGCATCATGTTACCCATGGCTTGTGGAGCATCAGGTGACTGTTTTATTTCATCAATACTGGCCTGAATCTGCTCTTTACATTCATTATAAATGCTGACCCATTCAGGCTCATCGCTGCAGGCGCTTAAAGATAACACAATACCGATGCTGAAAAATTTTATCCATTTAAAAGAATTCATAATTTTGTCTCCACTGAGTGAGGGAATAATGAAATAGTCGTATTATTTACAGTATTTGCCAGAAATGAAAAACTGTCAAATAATACCGCGTTCTGCCAGAGAAACAATTTCATCATCACCAATGACCAGATGATCCAGCAGCCGGATATCCACCAGACCCAGAGCCTCCTTCAGGCGGCGGGTAATGCTTTCATCTGCCAGGCTGGGTTCTGCAATTCCGGAGGGATGGTTATGAGCTACAATCATTGCCGCGGCATTATACTGCAGAGCTTTTTTGACGACCTCCCGGGGATATACCGAGGCTCCGTCAATAGTACCCTGAAACAGTTCTTCAAATTTAATGACCTGGTGGCGGTTATCCAGAAACAGGGCGGCAAAGACTTCATGCGGCTTATGCCTCAAACGACTTTTTAAATACAGTCGGGTATCCTGCGGACTGCTGATAGTATCCTGTCGGCTGATGGTTTCTGCCAGGTAGCGCTGTGACATTTCCAGTACCGCCTGTAACTGCACATATTTGGCAGTACCGACGCCTTTAGCCCGGGAAAATGTTTCCAGATCAGCCGCAAACAAATTGCGCAGAGATGAAAATTCATTGAGCAGATGACAGGCCAGATCAATGGCGCTCATCCCCCGGGTGCCGGTGCGTAAAAAAATGGCCAGCAATTCAGCATCACTGAGTGCTGCCGCACCGCGCTGGAGTAATTTTTCCCGGGGACGTTCGGCCTTAGGCCAGTTAGTAATAGACATAGCAAATCCTTATGCAGATGATGGTTTGTTTATTTTATAAAAAAACAATGGAGTAGTGTGCCGGTATTTTCTGACACAGGTCATAGTCTGAAAAATTATCCGTCTACAGAGGGGAATATATATTGCGGTAAGTACTTACTAATCGGTAGAATAGTAAGCTATGTCACTTTTCCAGGATAAAAAAATTATTTTAGGGATTTGCGGGGGGGTTGCCGCCTACAAGGCTGTAGAATTATTACGCCTGCTGATTAAAGCGGGTGCTCAGGTACAGGTAGTCATGACCCCGTCAGCGGAACAGTTTGTAGCTCCCATGACCTTTCAGGCTCTGTCATCTAATCCGGTACGCAGTGACTTATTTGATAAAGCCGCTGAAGCCGGTATGGGGCATATTGAGCTGGCCCGCTGGGCGGATTTAATTCTGATAGCACCGGCAACGGCTAATACCATTGCTAAAATCAGCCAGGGAGTGGCTGATAATTTGCTGACAACGGTTTGTCTGGCCAGTGCGGCTCCGCTTATTATAGCCCCGGCCATGAATCAGCAGATGTGGCGTAGTGAGGTCAACCAGGAAAACATTAAGCGCTTCAAGGGGCGGCCATCTATCAGTCTGATTGGCCCGGCCCGGGGAGAGCAGGCCTGTGGGGATAATGGACCTGGGCGCATGGAAGAGCCTGAAAGTATCATGCAGTTCTGTGAACAGCAATTACAGCAGTTAAAAGAGCAGCAGGTCCTGTCCGGTCAGCTAAAGGGTAAAAAACTGCTGATTACCGCAGGCCCAACCATAGAGGATATTGATCCGGTTCGTTATATTAGCAATCGCAGCAGTGGTAAAATGGGCTATGCGATTGCACGGGCGGCTTCTGAAGCGGGTGCTGAAGTGACCCTGGTCAGCGGCCCGGTGCTACTGGATGTACCGGAGCGGGTGAATTGTTATAAAGTCCGCAGTGCCGTGCAGATGTATAAAAGGGTATTTGAACAGCTGGATAATATAGATATTTTTATTGCCACGGCGGCAGTGGCGGACTATCGGCCGGTAGAAACCAAAAGTCAGAAAATTAAAAAATCTCAGGATACTATGACTATAAAACTGATAAAAAATCCTGACATCCTGGCAGATGTATCCTCTCATAATGAAAAACTTTTTACTATTGGCTTTGCAGCCGAAACCACAGAGCTGGAAAAGTACGCTCTGGATAAACTGAACAGAAAAAAACTGGATATGATTGCCGCCAACCGGGTGGGCAGTGATAATACAGGGCGAAGCATAGGGTTTGACCGTGATACTAATGAACTTGTGTTATTTTGCAAAAATTCTGGTGCAGGTATTGAGCAAAAAATATTGCCTGAAACTACTAAGCAGCAGCTGGCTAGAGAGCTGATAAAAGAAATTGTTCTGCAATATGAAAACCGCAATAATAAGAAGCAATAAAAACAAGGACTGGAAATAGATTATGAATGAAGTGGATGTAAAAATTCTTGACCCCAGAGTCGGCACCGAATTCCCATTACCGGAATATGCAACGGATGGTTCTGCAGGAATGGATTTACGGGCTATACTTGATAAAGATCACGAATTATTACCGGGTGAAACACTGTTAATTCCTACCGGGCTGGCGATTCATATTGCTAATAATAATATGGCAGCCATGATCCTGCCACGCTCCGGACTTGGACATAAACACGGCATTGTTCTGGGTAATCTGGTGGGGTTGATTGATTCAGATTATCAGGGACAGCTATTTGTATCCTGCTGGAACCGAGGTAATAGCGCTTTTACCATTAAACCGGGTGAACGTATAGCCCAGCTGGTTTTTGTTCCGGTTGTGCAGGCGCAGTTAAAAATTGTTGATTCCTTTGATCAAAGTCAGCGTGGAGAAGGTGGTTTTGGGCATACTGGAAGCCATTAGCAGATTAAGAGCCGTTAACGGGATAATATAGAGCAATAATTAACAAGTGGTTAATTTAGAAAACCAGTCATACAGCCAGATAAATTGAGCGGAACAATTATATGAGTGACACAAAAGAAAAAATTCAGGAGATGATCCAGAAAGAAAAAGCAGCAAAGCGCAAGGAAGAACTGGAAGAAAAACGCCTGAAAAAAGGGAAGAAAAATAAAAAAAAGAACAACAGGGATAGGTCTGCCAGAAAACTGGATGATAAACAGAAAAAAATTCTGCGTCTGGCGGCAGTTATGGTTTTGTTTCTTATTCTGGCCCTGGGATTGTTTTATGCAGCTTCTGTTACCAAAACCAGTGTAGAAAACAACTTTCAGAAACAGGTTAAAGCCAATGCAGAAAAAGAGTTAAATAATCTGCTGGAGCAGGCTGAATTTATACTAAGAGATAAGATAGAAAACTTTAATTATATTCTTAAGGATGCAGAATATATCAAAAATT
Organism: Gammaproteobacteria bacterium; assembly: GCA_027009375.1. Taxonomy (GTDB): domain Bacteria; phylum Pseudomonadota; class Gammaproteobacteria; order GRL18; family GRL18; genus JANELJ01. Next base: position 7,545 of record JALVDE010000179.1, on the reverse strand, counting down.
TTAATGACCCGTCCTGGCAGAGTGTTCTGCAAACTGAACTGGCAGCCCTGCTGGGATATCAGGCTGTTATTGAAATTATCCCCGAAAACTACAGTGAAGAAATGATTATTGATAAGCCGGATATGGGCTATGCTGTACTGGGTTTACTCGAGGAACTTAAAAATTCCAGAAAGAAGAATAATGATATAAAAATAGAAGTTCATCGTGCCAATACTAAAAATGCACGTCTGGTTATTATACGTAAAGTCAGCTACCAGGATGTTGATGCGAATAAGACAGTAAACATCGGTTATATTTACGCCAGTATGTCACCACTGTTTGTAAAAGAACTGATCAAGGAATTTAAATATTCAACTGGCTATGTTGAGATTATTCAGCGTTTTTCAGGCCGGTCAATGGTACTGGCGCACAAAGGTGATTCTTCACTTAAATCGCTGTCAGTATCCGTGTCACACAAAATCAGACCAACTCAATGGCTGATAAAGTTATGGCCGGCGCAACAGCAGACTGAACTGAGTCCGCAACAGTTATGGCTGCCATTGCTGCTGTTAATACTGGGTACGGTATGCCTGGTCAGCTCAATTGTTATGCTGGTTCGCCTGGTGACCAGGTTAGTTAAAAATTCTGAGACGGGTGATGCAGACATTAAGCAAGCGGATAAAACGGATAAACAAAAATCCATTGATGAAGACTATATTCCATCGACTCCAGCCCCTGCATCAGGGATCAAGGTGGATGAAGAAAATACTGTAGATAGAGAATACCTGACACTTATCCTGAACAGGATTTTCCGTGCTTATGATATTCGCGGCGAATATGGTGAATATATTAACTCTGAAATTTTCCGGGAAATAGCTATGGCTATTGCCAGGGAAATGAATGAGCTTAAGCAAAGCACTATCTCTGTAGCCCGTGACGGACGTAACAGCAGCCCTGAACTGCATAAAGTTGTAACAGATACCCTGGTTGAATGTGGTTTACAGGTTCTGGATATAGGTATGGTAACCAGTCCGGTTCTCTATTTTGCTGCACTGACTAAAACGGATGGTAATGGCCTGATAATTACGGCCAGTCATAATCCTGGTGATTATAATGGTATGAAAATACTATTGGGTGGTCATTGTTATGGTCAGGAACGTCTGGAAAAACTGAAGGAACGGATACTGTCTCCTGAGCAGGCTGGGCCTACCCCGGCTGAACAAAATGGTACTGCCGGCAAGCTGGAACAATTTAATATCATGGAAGAATATATTACCAAGATAACAGGTAATGTGCTGCTTGCCCGTCCAATGAATATTGTTATTGATACTGCTAACGGTGTGGCGGGCAGTTTTGCTGCTACTTTTTTCGAGCAGATGGGTTGCCAGGTTACCGCGATAAATGCCGAAGTCGATGGGAATTTCCCGGCGCATGAACCGGATCCCAGTCGACCTGAAAATCTTACTCAGCTTATTGAAAAAGTAACAGAAATTAAGGCTGATGTCGGTTTTGCTTTTGACGGTGACGGCGATCGGCTGGCCCTGGTTTCTTCCGGTGGCGATATCGTCTGGCCGGACAGAATTTTAATGCTGCTGGCAAAAGATATTCTTACCCGTAATAAGGAAGCCACTATTCTTTATGATGTTAAATCATCCAGCAAACTGGAACCGTTTATCAGTAAACTGGGCGGTAAGGCGATAATGTGCAAAAGCGGGCATTCTTTTATGAAGAGTAAACTGCTTGAAACTGGTGCCTTGCTGGCTGGAGAGATGAGCGGTCATATCTTTATCAAAGATCGCTGGTATGGGTTTGATGACGGCCTGTTTGTTGCGGCCCGGATTCTGGAAATATTATCCATCGATCTGAGAAAATCACGGCAGATTTTTGCAGAACTGCCTGATGCACTCAATACCCCGGAAATCCTTATTGCGACAACGGATGCTCATGGCATTATGGAAAAGCTGGATCCGAATAATGCGCATTTCAACGGTGGTAATGTGATCACTATTGATGGTATTCGGGTTGAATATCCCGATGGCTGGGGGCTGGTACGGGCCTCTAATACCAGTGATAATCTGACCATGCGTTTTGAAGCGGATAATGAAGAAGCGCTGCAGCGCATTGCCAACAGCTTTAAAGCCGTACTTATGGAAGTTGAACCCGGACTGGAATTCCCTTTTTAAATTAGCTATTTTACTCCCCCTTCTTTAGATGGGGGATTGAGGGGGTTGCTGAATCAGCGAAAAATTTTAAGAGATATAAAAAATTATGAGTATTAACACGAGTTCCGCAAATACTATAGCTCACGTTTTAAGTGAGGCGTTGCCTTATATTCGCAAGTTTCAGGGTAGAACCATTGTTATAAAATATGGCGGTAATGCCATGATCGATGAAAAACTGAAAAATGGTTTTGCCAGGGATATCGTATTATTAAAACTGGTGGGCTTAAATCCCGTTGTTGTCCATGGCGGCGGGCCGCAAATTGGTGACTTGCTTAAACGGGTAGGCAAGGAAAGTCATTTTGTCGGAGGCATGCGCATTACCGATAAGGAAACCATGGATGTCGTGGAAATGGTTTTAGGGGGGCAGGTTAATAAGGAAATCGTTTCGCTGTTAAATTCTCATGGCGCCAAGGCTGTTGGCCTGACGGGTAAGGATGGTGCACTGATCAGTGCAAAAAAAATGCAGTTTTCTCATCAGTCGGAAGAAATGAATGCCCCTGAAATTATTGATATCGGTCATGTGGGTGAAGTAACCAATATCGATACTTCAGTTATTGATATGCTGATCCATGGTGATTTTATTCCGGTCATTGCGCCCATTGGTCTGGGTAAGGACGGTGAATCCTATAATATTAATGCGGATCTGGTGGCAGGAAAACTGGCCGAAGAATTAAATGCCGAAAAGCTGATCCTGCTGACTAATATTCGTGGCTTGCTGGATAAACATGAAAAACTGCTGACCGGCTTAAGTATTAAAAAAGTGGATGAACTGATTGCAGACGGTACCATACACGGTGGAATGCTGCCTAAAATACGCTGTGCCCTGGAAGCAGTACAGAATAATGTCTGTTCTGCTCATATTATAGATGGGCGGATAGAACATGCAGTGATGCTGGAATTATTTACTGATGAAGGTATCGGCACACTGATTTTTGGCGATTGCCCCAGGGATGACGAGTGAGCAGTAACGGTTCTACACAGGGGAAAGCCTCTAAAATAAACCGCAAGGAACAGATCCTTCAGGTTCTGGCTATGGAGCTTGAAAGAAATCCTGGTGAACGTATTACCACAGCCGGTCTGGCACGAGCCGTCGGTGTTTCAGAAGCGGCTCTATACCGTCATTTTCCCAGCAAGGCAAAAATGTTTGAAGCCCTGATTGAGTTCAGTGAGGAAAGTGTATTCGGCTTAATCAATAAAGTGCTGGCTGAACAGGACGGTGTCTTTGCCCAGGTTGAGAGGATTACGGCTATTGTGCTTGGTTTTTCTGCTAAAAATCCGGGTATTACCCGGGTGCTGCTTGGCGATGCCCTGATTGGTGAACATGAACGTTTATTAAAACGTACCGATCAGTTCTTTCAGAGAATTGAAACCCAGTTACGCCAGGTGCTCAGGGAAGGTGAATTAAAAGGCCAGTTTCATTATCAGGGGAATATCGGTTATTTTGCAGAAATCCTGACCAGCTTTATGGAAGGGCAGCTGAGTCGATATGTGCGTACCCGCTTTGCCAGAAAGCCGGATGAAAACTGGCCATTAAAATGGCTGTTCCTGGTTAAAAGCCTGACTGCAGACTCTTAAATAGTTTCAACCTCTTATTCCACTGCTCTTCCGGAAAGGGCTTTTACTGATTAATTTTATATGCAATGGTCTTAAATTCAGTTAATAAGCCGGAAACCTCTTCACTGTTACAGAATTCCTGACCTATGCGTTCCGGATGACAGCGTATCTGAAATACCAGGTCTTTTTTGCTGTCAGACTCTCTGGTATCGAGTCTGGTTAAACTCATGGCTATGTCCTGGTATTTTTCCGGGGTATCGGTGACTACAATTCGATTAGTCTGATAAAGAATGGGTCTGCTTGCAAACTCCCTGATAAACTCAATGGAACGATCCCAGAGCAACTGGCATTGTGCCTCACTTAAACAGCTTAGTTTAACTGCATGTAATTTTTTTGCCTGACTGGGGGTAGAAAGACTGTGTTTCAGCCGATTTGATTTGGTGATCATAAAGCGTTCGACATCATGCGCAAACACTGTTTTTATTTTTTCTGTTTCCTTTTTTTCGGAGCTGATCTGTGATTGCAGGTTGTGAATTTCCTTTCGGCTGGCATCCAGTAATTCAGCCAGCTGAGGTGAAACCTGCTTACCTGAACGTTCCACATTAGCAGCCTGTCTGACCAGGTTGCCAAACTGACGTTTTTTCAGTTCCATGCTGGAATGCAGGATTTTAGAACGGGAGTTAATAATATCCAGTTTGGATCTCAGTGAACGTAATAAATCATCAATAGTCAGATAGGTTTTTAATAAAACCTGGTCATATTCTTTGGATTTACGTTTTTGATCCGCTTCAAGCTTGAGCAGCCTGGCCAGTTCCTGTTCAGAACGAATTTCTTCAGGAGTTTTCGTGCGTTCTTTAATTTTCCGGGTAATACCCTGTTCGTCAATATAACGGATACGCTGATTATAATATTCTCGTGGAATACGTTTGCCGCATTCTGTAATACCATCCGTGTTCTTCCAGCATTTAATTAAGCTTTCAGCCTTTAGAGCAGGTGAAGACATTATCAATATACTGACAATAATCAGTAGTGTCTTATTGAATCCAGTAAAGCCTGAAGAAAGTGTTTTAGAATAAAATAAAATAATTTTAAATAGTTTTAGTAATTGCATATATAATAAAAAACTGGCTGATCCATAATGTAAAACCTGATGCTAAATAGTTTATAACAGAAGTATAGATAATAGAAAAGAATAATATATTAAAAGCCATGAATAAAAGTATCTAATATGCCAATTAGTGAGCAAATTCTCTTATTTGTTGTTTCCTATATCGCTAATACCTTTTCAGCTTTTGCCGGTGGTGGTGCCGGCCTGATACAACTGCCCTTGCTGATCTTTCTGGGACTTATGTTCAGTACTGCCCTGGCTACCCATAAAGTGGCCAGCGTCGCTCTTGGTGTGGGCGCCACTATCCGTCATTTACGTTCCAAAACCATGGACAGAAAGTTTGCTCTGTTTATTCTGCTCTGTGGGATACCCGGGGTGATAGCGGGTGGTTTTATTATTGTTCAGGTTCCGGAAATGACCGCCAGAGTGGCATTGGGTGTTCTGACCATATCGCTGGGGGTTTATTCATGGCTTAAACCGGCTATGGGGCTGACCTTAAAAGCCAGTAACCGTTCCAGAAAAGGTATGATCATCGGTGGGCTGGGACTGTGCCTGATAGGCGTTTTAAATGGCTCTCTTACCTCAGGTACTGGTCTGTTTGTGACTATGTGGCTAGTCGGCTGGTTCGGGCTGGATTATAAATCAGCTGTTGCCTATACCCTGGTACTGGTCGGGGTATTCTGGAATGGTACGGGCGCTGTTACCATTGGTCTGCTCAGTCAGATCCAGTGGAACTGGCTGCCTGCCTTGCTGCTGGGTTCTCTGCTGGGCGGTTTTACCGGTGCCCACCTGGCTATTGTAGCGGGCAACCGCTGGATTAAGCGGGTGTTTGAAGTCATTACCATTGCGGTAGGACTGAAACTTATTTTTTAATTCCTGATTTTAGACCTAAGTTCTCACAAATCTGCAAAGTCGTCTGACTCTGGTTCAGAGTATAGAAGTGTAATCCAGGAGCGCCTGCAGCTAACAACTGTTCACACAAATGGCTGACAACATCCAGACCCAGTGACTTGATGGACTCTAAATCATCACCGTAACTTTCCAGACGCCGGGACAACCAGCGTGGGATTTCAGCGCCGCACATATCCGAAAATCCGGCCAGGCGGGTATAGTTGGTGATTGGCATAATGCCCGGTACAATGGGTTTATCCAGCCCGGCTTTTTCACAGCTGTCAACAAAATACAGATAGGCATCCATATTGAAAAAATACTGGGTGATAGCACTATTGGCACCGGCATTCATTTTAGTGACAAAATGCTGCAGGTCGGTCCGGGCATTTTTAGCCTGCGGATGCACCTCGGGATAAGCGGCCACTTCAATATGAAAATGGTCGCCGGTTTCAGCGCGGATAAATTCAACCAGCTCGTTGGCATAACGAAACTCACCAATATCCCGATGTCCGGAAGGCAGATCACCGCGCAGAGCGACAATACGCTTAATCCCCATATTGATAAAGGTATTAAGCAGATCCGCCAGACTGTCCCGGGTGGCACCGATACAGGACAGATGAGGTGCGGCAGAATAACCGGCATCCTGGATGCTCATCACTGTTTTTATGGTTCCTTCCTGGGTACTGCCTCCGGCACCATAGGTGACGGAATAATACAGGGGATTTAAAACACTGAGTTCATCGCGCACCTGGGCCAGTTTCCTGGCCCCTTCTTCAGTCTTGGTTGGAAAAAACTCAAAGCTGATCGGCTGCGGGTATTGTTGTTGTGATTTCATCATGTGCTGTCAGTAGCGCCGTTTAATAACGATAGTGTTCAGGCTTATAAGGGCCTTCCTGAGGTACACGAATATAGTCGGCCTGTTCCTTGCTCAGCAGCGTCAGGTTGGCGCCAATCTTAAGCAGGTGCAGATGGGCGACCTTTTCATCCAGCTTCTTGGGCAGGACATAGACCTGGTTATCATAGTTTTCACCGTGCTGCCATAATTCAATCTGTGCCAGAACCTGGTTAGTGAAAGAAGCAGACATCACAAAACTAGGGTGGCCCGTTGCACAGCCCAGGTTGACCAGACGGCCTTCTGCCAGCAGGATAATTCGCTTACCGTCAGGGAAAATAACATGATCCACCTGAGGCTTAATGTTTTCCCATTCATACTGACGTAATGCTTCAACCTGAATTTCAGAATCAAAATGACCGATATTACAGACAATGGATTCATTCTTCATGGCCAGCATATGATCATGGGTAATAATATCAATATTACCGGTAGTGGTTACAAAGATGTCCCCTTTATCTGCAGCATCTTCCATGGTAACAACCCGATAACCTTCCATGGCAGCCTGCAGAGCGCAGATAGGATCAATTTCAGTTACCCAGACTGTGGCACCCATACCGCGGAAAGCCTGAGCACAGCCTTTACCCACATCACCATAACCGCAGACCACAGTAATTTTACCGGCAATCATCACGTCAGTAGCACGCTTGATACCGTCAATCAGAGATTCACGACAGCCGTACAGGTTATCAAATTTTGACTTGGTGACCGAATCGTTGACATTAAAGGCAGGTACTTTTAACTCACCTTTTTCCGCCATTTCATATAAACGGTGAACACCGGTAGTGGTTTCTTCTGACAGCCCCTTAATGTCCTTAAGCAACTCAGGATGATCATCATGAATAATCTGGGTCAGATCGCCCCCGTCATCCAGAATCATATTAGGCGTCCAGCCGTCA
>JALVDE010000178.1 GCA_027009375.1 Gammaproteobacteria bacterium | reverse complement strand
AAATCCCTTTTAAATTAAGTGGTTTTAAGACCAAACAGTACCCTGCAGAGGAATTTCCTCCTCTTATTACTAAAGCTAGTATTGATTGCTTAACATTACAATTTATTAATCAGAAACTTTCTTCTTATACTTCCTTTTTAAATAATATTTTCTATACTCAAAATCAGACTATATCCGATTATACCTCCCTGACTGAGATAAACTTTCAATTTATGATAAAAACTATTTCTGTCAAACAAATTCGTAAAGGCATGTATATCCACGAGTTAAACTGCTCCTGGCTGGATCATCCTTTTGCCAGAAACCAGTTTAAAATTACCGAACCTGCCGATATAAAGAAACTGCTTAAGTCCGGTATTAAAACACTGAAAATTGATACTGATAAAGGTCTGGATATAGAAGCCGAACCTGAGCGGCTCAAACAGGCTGCTGAGAAAACCACTATATCCAATAGTGCCCCCCCGCAGCCAAATCCCCACAAAACAGGAAAAAAACAAAGAACCTGAAAGCCATTCGGACTAAAGCCAAAGATATTAAAAAACAGGCTGAGGGCCTTATCAGCACTATCATGTCTGATGTCAAACTGGGTCAGCAGGTTAAAATGAAGGAAGTGACCTCTATTGTTAATGATATGTCTGAGTCCGTTCTGGACAACCATAATGCCCTGCTGGGACTGTCCCGTATACGTCACTGGGATGCCTATACCTTTGAACATTCGGTCAATATCGGTGTTTTAATGATGTCCTTTGCTAAAAGCCGTGGCATGTCTGAAAAGGTCATTCATGATGTCGGAGTAGGTGGCTTTTTACATGATATCGGCAAAACACTGACCCCGGATGAAATTTTAAACAAGCCAGACAAACTGACGGATGAAGAATTTGTCATTATGCGCCGTCATGTGGTTGACAGCCGTATTATTCTGGAAAAAACACCGGGGATTAATCAAAATGCCCTGGATGTCGCCGCCTTACACCATGAAAAGTATGATGGCAGCGGCTATCCTAACGGCTGGAAAGGGGATGAAATCAGTGAAATCGGGCAAATGTCAGCCATTGTTGATGTTTATGATGCCCTGACCGCAGACCGTTGCTACCATAAAGGTCAGGATCCCTCCATAGTCCTCAAACGCATGTTATCCTGGGCCGGATCACATTTTAACCCCCAGTTATTACAGGAATTTATCCAGTGTGTCGGCATCTACCCACCAGCAACCCTGGTTATGCTGAATAAAAAATACCTGGCCGTGGTGTATGAAAACGGCAAAAACCTGCTGATGCCGAAGGTTATTATTATTCTTAACACTCGCACCCATGAAACCATTGAACCTAAACTGATTGATTTATCCAGACAGGATAAATATAAAATCACCAGTTCTGAATCTGACCAGCAGTGGAATGTTGATCCGCAAAAATACCTGGATATGGTTTAACAGCTTAATTCAGGTTTAAAAGCTGCCAGCCCCGGCAAACTATTTCCGCCAATCAATACACTATTTAAATTTATACACTATACTCAATTTATAATTCTAATTTCAGACTCAATTCTCGTGACAACAATGGACGTCTTACTATGTTGAGTGTTTTGTTTAAAAAGAACGGTATCGTTAAAACTGTCTATAGCTTAATCTGTTTAACCAGCCTGTTTCTGTGTCTTCCTGTTTTAGCTCAGAAAAACACCCATGAGTCTCAGATTATAACCCTGCAGATTACAGATAAAATAGCCGCCTATGGTGAATTTTATCCCGGTGATAACAATAAACCGGTCGTAATGATCCTGCATGGTTTTATGCTGACACATAACTTCCAGACCGTTAAACAACTGGCAGAATCGCTGCATGAATCCGGTTATACTGTACTGACACCAACCTTATCCCTGGGGATTAACAAACGAAAAACAAGTTTATCCTGTGAAGCCATTCATACCCATTCTCTCCTGGGTGATCTTAAAGATATCAATCAGTGGGTAAAATGGTTAACAGTAAAGACAGGGAAAAAACTTACAATTATTGGCCATAGTGCGGGTTCTTCACAGCTTATCGCCTATATTCATCATTATCCTTCTGCCCCTGTAAAGCAGATGATTTTTCTTTCCATGCCCAATTTTAGAGACACACCTAATTCATATGCTACCCGTAAAGATATCGAACTGGCCCAGAAAACACCGGATAAAAATGATCTGAAAAAATTTTCTTTATCATACTGTAAGGAATATGTAACAACAGCTAATAATTTTATTTCTTATTACAATCTTTCCAAAGATAATCTATACCAGTACCTTAAACAGACACCCATTAAGAAAACACTGATCCTGGGTAGTGAAGATACCCGAGTGGACAAAAACTGGAATAAGAGCCTGGCATCGACCAATACCACCATTATTATTATTAAGGGTGCCAATCATTTTTTTGATGCTGAATATGAGTTTGATTTGCTTGATACCGTAGAAAGCATTCTTACCGAACACCAATAAAAATAAACCAATATGATAAAGCAATTATCAATAAAACATTATGCACTGGGTTTTATCCTTTTGTATATTATTGTTTTTATTGGCAGCAGTTTTTATGCTTATAATGACATTAACAATATTAACCAGAAGCTTATCCATGCCTACCAGGAAAAAGGGCGCCATGAACTAATCAGTGCATATAAACATCTTATTATGCAGCATCAGGAAATTAATAAAAATTTTAGCACCTGGGATGAGGTCCATCAGCAGCTGGACAATTCCAGCTTTTATTCCTTCTGGTATACCCATCGCTTATACAGTTCAAGAATATTACCTGATTATTACCAGGAAGCCGCTTTATACGATAATAAGGGACATATTCTGGTTAAACTCAGAACCACAACTCTGCCTGAAACCATTGCCACTGATCGGTTGACCCCATACTTTAAAATTGAAAATAACATTGCTTATCTTATACTGACCACCCCCATTCTTGATCGTGATAATACCAATAAGATACGCGGCTATGTAACAACCAAAAGTAAAGTATTCAGCTCATTATTAAAATTTAAACAGTTCAATTTTATTGATTCAGACTCACTGAAAACCACCGTCAGGAATAAAGACTATATCCCGGTAAATGATTTCATACAGTATCTAAGTTATCAGGTTAAAAGTAATAATGACATCCAGACCTTTACCCAGTTTCTAAAACAGGCCATTACCCGAAATTCCATTATTTTAATTGGTTTTGCCATTTTATTTTATTTTCTAATCAGTTTTTTTCTTTCACGTCCCTTACTTGAAATCTCCCGTTATATTGACGAACTGGACCAGGATTCAGAACTTAAAAAAGTTTTAGATACCGGGTATCAGTTTCATATTGATGAACTGGAAAAAGTACGCCATTCCCTTATCCAGTATCAGAACAAGTTAAAAAAAGTCTATCTTAACCTGGACAATAAAAACAAAGAACTCTGGAATATGGCTCACCGTGATGCACTTACCGGAGTTTTTAACCGCAGGGCTTTTGAAGAGCACTGGCAGCACGTTCAGGATATTTTCTCGGACAGCCGGCAGAAAATCGCCCTGCTGCTGT
>JALVDE010000177.1 GCA_027009375.1 Gammaproteobacteria bacterium | reverse complement strand
GAACGCTGAACGCTCAGCGCTGCTCTTAAGCCACTTCCTCAGCCCGAACAACCCGGTCAAAAACCAGTTCGCCATTGGCTCCGACATCCACTTCGATAATATCCCCAGGCATATATTTGCCTGCCAGGATTTCCTGAGCCAGTGGATTTTCCAGAGACTGCTGGATGGCCCGTTTCAATGGTCTTGCGCCATAGATTGGGTCAAAACCAGCCTCGGCAATTTTATCCATTGCAGCTTCAGAAACGTCCAGATCCAGTTCTCGATCCGCCAGTCTGTTACGTAAATCCTGCATCTGTATGGTTGCGATTTTACGGATAACATCTTTGGCTAATGGATGGAAGACCACCACATCATCGATACGGTTAATAAACTCGGGTCTGAAGTGTTGTGATACCACTTCCATAACCTCAGTTTTCATAACCTTGTAATCCGCTTCTGCTTCTTCACTATTATGAGCACTGGCTTTTATGCTCAGTTCCTGGATCCTTTGTGAGCCCAGGTTGGAAGTCATAATAATGACCGTATTGCGGAAGTCTACTGTACGTCCCTGACCATCAGTCAGACGGCCGTCATCGAGTACCTGCAGAAGGATATTGAACACATCGGGATGTGCTTTTTCTACCTCATCGAGCAGGATCACGGAGTATGGCTTACGCCGTACCGCTTCAGTCAGATAACCACCTTCTTCATAGCCGACATAACCTGGAGGCGCACCGATTAAGCGGGCCACGGCATGTTTTTCCATAAATTCGGACATATCCAGCCGTACCATGGCGTCTTCCGTGTCAAACAGGAAGTTAGCCAGAGCCTTGGTTAACTCAGTTTTACCGACACCGGTTGGACCGAGGAACAGGAATGAACCATTTGGCCGTCTTGGGTCGGACAGTCCGGCACGGGAACGACGAATGGCATTGGCCACCACGGTAACCGCTTCACTTTGTCCGACAACCCGTTCACGCAGTTTTTCTTCCAGATGCAGCAGTTTTTCATTTTCACCTTCAAGCATCTTGGCTACGGGAATACCGGTCCACTTAGCAACCACTTCGGCAATTTCTTCCTCAGTGACTGAGTTTCTAAGCAGTTTTGGTTTATCACCGGTATCGAGCATCTCTAATTGTGATGCCATATCCAGCTGTTTTTCCAGTTCCGGAATACGACCGTACTGCAGTTCAGACATACGTGCCAGATCACCGGCACGCTGAGCAGTTTCCAGATCCTTACGGGCCTGGTCGAGAGCTTCCTTAATATGCTGGGTTCCCTGTACAGCCGCTTTTTCAGACTTCCAGATCTCATCCAGTTCAGAATATTCACGTTCCAGTTCGGCAATGTCTTCTTCAAGACTTTCCAGACGTTTTTTAGAGGCCGCATCGGATTCCTTGCTCAGAGCTTCACGCTCAATTTTGAGCTGGATCAGGCGGCGTTCCAGTTTGTCCATTTCTTCCGGTTTGGAATCAATTTCCATACGGATACGGCTGGCCGCTTCATCCACCAGATCGATAGCCTTATCAGGCAGTTTACGATCAGTAATATAACGATGGGACAAAGTCGCTGCCGCAACAATCGCCGGATCAGTAATATCTACCCCGTGGTGCACTTCGTATTTCTCTTTCAGACCACGCAAAATAGCAATGGTATCTTCCAGAGTGGGCTCTTCCACCAGTACTTTCTGGAAACGGCGTTCCAGGGCAGCATCCTTTTCCAGATACTCACGGTATTCATCCAGAGTAGTCGCCCCCACACAGTGCAGTTCACCACGTGCCAGAGCGGGTTTGAGCATATTACCGGCATCCATGGAGCCTTCAGCCTTACCGGCTCCGACCATGGTATGAATTTCATCAATAAACAGGATAATACTGCCTTCCTGTTTGGACAGATCATTAAGCACTGCTTTTAAACGTTCTTCAAATTCACCACGGAATTTGGCACCGGCAATCAGTGAGCCCATATCCAGGGATAAAATCCGCTTATGTTTCAGTCCTTCAGGGACTTCGCCGTTGACTATGCGTTGTGCCAGTCCTTCAATAATGGCGGTTTTACCCACACCAGGCTCACCGATTAATACGGGGTTGTTCTTGGTACGACGCTGCAGAACCTGAATGGTACGACGAATTTCATCGTCACGACCAATAACCGGGTCTAATTTACCCTGTTCTGCACGCTCGGTTAAATCAATGGTATATTTTTCCAGCGCCTGACGCTGATCTTCTGCATTGGGATCATTAACGCTCTGGCCTCCGCGCATGGCGTCAATGGCTTCCTCAATGGTTTTCTTGTCTGCACCCAGCTTCTGCAGAATACTGCCTAACTGGCCTTTATCTTCCACGGCTGCAAGAATAAACAGCTCGCTGGAGATAAACTGGTCTTTACGCTGCTGGGACAGTTTATCAGTAAGATTTAATAAACGGGTTAATTCAGGTGATACCTGAACATCGCCCGCAGAACCCTCTACACTGGCCATTTGATCCAGTGCCTGGGACAGTTGTGAACGCAATAAATTAATATTGACGTTGGATTGTGTCAGCAGGTGTCTTGCAGTACCCCCTTCCTGATCGAGCAGTGCAATCATCACATGAATTGATTCAATAAACTGATGATCCCGCCCGATAGCAAGGCTCTGGGCATCTGCTATTGCCTGCTGAAATTTGCTTGTTAGTTTATCCATTCTCATTGGTTAGCCTCACTAAATATAAATTTTCTGGTTTTTCTCTAAAAAGATAAATATGGCCTGTGGATAACTTTTTCAACTCCTTTTGGTTATTTAATTAAATTATTTTGTTTATCATAACCTTAGCCTGTGGATAACTTTTTATTGCAGGGCTGTGCACGGGTAAGAATACTCGTGCTTTCAGGCAGCCTGACTATAATAGTTATTTTTTATAGACCTTGCGCTTAAACAGGTCGGTTCGACGGCTGACCAGACGATCGAGAAACAGCAGGCCGTCCAGGTGATCAAGTTCATGCTGTACGGCCCGCGCCTCGTAGCCGGTACATTCGTAATCAATTAATTCGCCCTGAGCATTACAGGCCTGCAGGGTGATTTTTTCTGCCCGGATAACATTGCCGGTATAATCAGGCACAGACATACAGCCTTCACGACCTATTTTCATACCCTCCCAGGTTTTTATTTCCGGGTTTATCAGGATCATACAGCCATTGTGTTTGATTTTGGGTTTGGATGACACATCCACAATAGCTATGCGTTTAAAATAGCCCACCTGGGGAGCGGCAATACCAACACCGCCCGGTCCGGCGCGCATGGTTTCTTCCAGATCCAGCAGAAAATTCTGCAGTTGCTCATCAAATAGTTCGACCGGTTCAGAAACCTGTTTCAGGGCTTCATCCGGGTATTTTAAAATGTCCAGTATGGCCATGATTTAACCTATCATGACATCAAGCGGTGCCAGATCCACATTGACCCCGTCTGCCTTGATCTGTTCCACTGCTTTTTCTACTGCAGCCATACCCTTAGTGGCAATGCCTTCTATCTGCATAATATAAATCGGCTCAGCCTCGCTGCCGGCCACATCAGAATCCAGATCGGTAATGTTGTAACCGGCTTCCAGCAAGGCAGTGGTGGTTTTGGCTACAATACCGGGACGATCAGCCCCGTATACGGTAATAATGGAATCAGGAATTTCATGCTGATGCAGGCTGGCTTCTATGCTCTGAAATGAAATGGTCAGGTTCATATCCTGCACCACAGGTGTCAGGCACTGAGTCAGCGCCTCAATAGACTGCTCACTTTTTACCATCAGCATAATGGTGAAATTGCCTCCCAGGCGCATCATGGATGCTTCTCCTAACTGGGCACCGGCTTCATATAATGCGGTGGTAATTCTGGCCACAATACCCGGCTGATCCTGACCCACCAGGGTTAACATTTTCCATTCGTTCATATTGTTCTCTTTGTTATTTAATCTATTCCGGCTGCATTTCAGCTTAGTCTATCCATATCATATTAGCCATACGTCCGGTCACCCCATCACGCCGGTAAGAATAAAATTTATCCGCCTCACTATAGGTACAATAGTGGCCGCCGGAGACATTATCAACGCCTATTGCAGATAATCGTACTCTGGCTAATTGATATATATCAGCTAAATATTTGTTTTGACCATCAGAGGTTTTAGTTTGCTCAGAAAAACACTGGTCAATCAATTCGTAATGATACCCTCCCTTGTTCCGTGCTCGAGCAAGAAATGCCTGTCGAACGTCCTCCCCTACTTCAAAATAATTTGGCCCAATGGCTGGACCCAGCCAGACTAATACTTCATCTTTCTGGCAGGCGGATAATTTAAGTAATTGTTCAGCCCCCTGTTCCAGAATACCCTCCAGCAATCCCCGCCATCCAGCATGTAGAGCCGCTACCGCACTGCCCTGACGGTTACAGATCAGAGCAGGCAGACAATCCGCTGTCATAACCACTGATACAGTATTTTTCTGTGTCGTTATACTCCCGTCTGCATCCGGCTGCGGTTCTATATCAGCCGCATCAATAATCCGGCTGCTGTGGATCTGGTTTAGCCATTTCGGCTCAGAAGGCAGCAGTTCCCCCAGTCTATTACGGTTTTGCTCAACGGTTTGTGGATCATCACCTACATGCATAGCCAGGTTAAAGCTTTTATAAGGAGGATTGCTGTATCCGCCCATACGGGTGGTTATCAATGTTCTGATATTATCAGGGGCATCCCAGTCAGCCTGAATAATAGTTTGGGAGAGAGGGATCATAGCTGTTCCGTATATTCTCTTAACAGAGTTTTTAACTGCATCATATCCTCCGGCAGTTCAGCTTCCCATTCCAGCCATTGCCCGGTTTGAGGATGCTCCAGCCCCAGTTTGCGGGCGTGTAATGCCTGACGTTGAAAATTAAGCAGAAAGGTTTTCAAATCCTCACTGCAGTCCGGAGGTAAACGCAGACGCCCTGCATATACGGGGTCACCAACCAGGGGGTAACGAATCCAGGCCATGTGAACACGGATCTGATGCGTCCGGCCAGTTTCCAGTTTAACGGTGACTGCCGTATATTGACGAAACCGCTCCTTTATACGGTAATGAGTAATGGCTTCTTTTCCGGCAGCGGGATTTTTCATTACTGCCATTTTGACCCGCTGAGTCGGATGACGGCCAATGGGCTGGTCAATGGTTCCACCGCCGGTCATTTCACCATTTACAATGGCTTCATATTCCCGGTCAAACGCACGTCTTTGTAACTGCTCTACCAGGTGAGTCTGAGCAGTAAGGGTTTTAGCCACCACCAGCAGGCCGGAGGTTTCCTTATCAATACGATGAACAATACCGGCACGGGGAACATTAATCAGCTCAGGACAATGATGCAGCAAACCATTAAGCAGGGTACCCGTGCGGTTACCGACAGCCGGGTGCACCACCAGACCAACCGGCTTATTGAGCACCAGCAGCTCATCATCTTCAAAAACAATATTCAGGGGAATATCTTCTGCTTCCCACTCCCCCTGCTGTTCCTGCTCTATAGTAATATCAATGGTTTCACCACCGGTTACTCTGGTCTTTGGCTTAACTGTCTGGCCATCCAGTAAAACTTTGCCTTTTTTAACCCATTGCTGCAGCCGGGAACGGGAAAATTCCGGTAATAAATCCACCAGCACCTGATCCAGACGCAGACCATAGGCTTCTGCAGGCACAGTGTATTGACGTTGCTCGGATAGTATCGAATTCATTTTGCAAGTATAACGTATTTCTCATATACTAGGCGCTCTTAAAATAATAAATATCCGGAACTGTTTTAAACGTTTTGAATTTTATACCCTTTTAATTAATAACCTTTTAATAAATAACATAGTTACCTTATGCCTGCTGCTCATTCAAACCGCTTATACCTGCTGATCCTGATTACTTTTATTAGTATTTTTTCTTCCGGATGCTCTGTTATAGAATCCTGGCTGCCCGAAGAAATTGACGAAACCAAAAGCTGGTCCGCCAGTAAACTGTACGCAGAAGCTAAAGCCAGTCTTGCTGACGGTGAATATCAGTCCGCTATTGAACTGTATGAAAAACTGGAAGCCCGTTATCCGCATGGCGCCTATGCACAGCAGGCACAGCTGGAAACAGCCTATGCTTACTATAAATTTGAAGAACCGGAATCCGCCATTGCTGCGGCAGACCGCTTTATCAAACTACACCCCCGCCATGCCAATGTAGACTATGCCTATTATCTTAGGGGACTGGTTACTTTCCCAGCTCGAAAAAGTGTGTTTGAATTTATATTCCCACAGGATGAATCCAAGCGAGATCCCAATTCATCACTGGAATCTTTTAATTATTTCAGCGAACTGGTAAGAAAGTTTCCCAATAGTAAATACAGTAAAGATGCTATTTTAAGAATGCGTTATCTGCGTAACAAGGTCGCCAAGCACGAACTGCATGTCGCTAAATACTATATGAGAAGACAGGCTTATATTGCCGCCGTTGACCGTGCATCTTATGTCGTGGAACATTACCAGCAGACACCGGCGGTTAGTGAAGCATTACTGTTAATGGTAGATGGCTATAAAAAACTGAACCAGCCCCGCCTGGCACAGGATGCACAGCGGGTATATGATCTCAATGCAGAAAAATTCCATGGAGAGGTTTTTTATGTGGATGAACCACTTATTCCCGGGATTCCGGAGTGGATGAAACCGAATACTTAGAAGAGCAGCGTTCAGCGTTCAGCGTTCAGCGTTCAGCGTTCAGCGTTCAGCGTTCAGCGTTCAGCGTTCAGCGTTCAGCGTTCAGCGTTCAGCGTTCAGCGTTCAGCAAAAATTTTAAAAGCTCTTTTTCTTCAGTCAACTAAAACATCAAAATATTTTGTATTTACTTTAAAACGAATCCTGTTGCTCTGGCTCTTTCTGAACGCTGAACTCTCAGCGCTGAACGCTATCTTTTTTAAATAGCCTCCTGATCTTCTTCCCCGGTACGAATTCTCAGCACTTTTTCTATCGATGAAACAAATATCTTCCCATCGCCGATTTTACCGGTTCGGGCGGCATTGGTGATGACTTCGATGCAGCGTTCCATAATATCTTCCTGTACTACAATTTCCAGCTTGACCTTGGGTAAAAAATCAATCACATATTCTGCACCGCGATAAAGCTCTGTGTGGCCTTTCTGACGGCCAAAGCCTTTTACTTCTGTTGCTGTCATACCAGTAACACCGATTTCAGACAGGGCTTCACGCACATCATCGAGTTTAAAGGGTTTGATAATTGCTTCAATTTTTTTCATATGTGATATTTCCTTTCATTTTGTACAGGATATTATATTTATTATAGCGTTATCCTTGATGGGTTGTTATGTTACAACAAAACGGTTCTTTCAGACAAATACTTTTGTAAATGCTAAACTATTTCAATACTTAAATCTTCCAACAAGCGAGTCCTGACTATGGATAGAGAAACCATTATTGCAGAAATGAAAGTACTGCCCGAAATTGATCCGCAGTTTGAAATCGAGCGGCGGCTGAATTTTATTAAAAATCATTTACTGGCCTCAGGGCTGAAAACGCTGGTTCTGGGGATCAGCGGTGGGATTGACTCGGCTACCTGCGGTCGCCTGGCACAACTGGCGGTTGAACAGCTTAGAACAGAACAGCAGGATGATGACTATCAGTTTGTAGCCGTACGCCTGCCTTATGGAGTTCAGGCTGATGAGGAGGATGCCCAGGTTTCATTAACCTTTATTCAGCCGGACAAAAGCCTGATGGTCAATGTAAAACCCGGTGCTGATGCCATTCACAATGAAACCCTGCATGCCCTGGAATCTGCCAGCTTGCTGAACCATTCTCAATACGCCATTGATTTTGCCAAGGGTAATGTCAAAGCCCGTACCCGTATGACCATACAGTTTGAAATTGCCGGTATTTTAAGCGGTTTGGTACTAGGTACCGACCATTCAGCTGAAAATGTCACCGGTTTTTATACCAAGTACGGAGACGGTGCCTGTGATCTGGCACCCCTGTTTGGTCTGAATAAACGTCAGATCCGCCAGGTAGCAAAAGTTCTCGGAGCACCGCATAGTATTATTGAAAAAACCCCAACGGCCGATCTGGAATGCCATTCACCTTCCAAAGCTGATGAAGAGGCCCTGGGGATCAGTTATGATTTAATTGATGATTTTCTGGAAGGCAAAGCCATTGATAAGGAAAGTGAAGAGAAGATCATTAAAATTTATATTAATACTCAGCATAAGCGGCAGCCGATACCCACGGTTTATGATTAATTTGCCTGCACAACCATATTCCCGGGAGCACGGATATCTTGCCCGCGTTCCCGGGTAACAGTAAGTCAGGCTTTTATTATTCCCAGCATAGCTTTACCCATATCCGCCGGTGAACGGGTAATGGTTACACCAGCCGCTTCAAGGGCTGCAAATTTTTCTTCTGCAGTCCCCTTACCTCCGGCAATAATGGCACCGGCATGGCCCATACGTTTGCCTTTAGGCGCTGTAACTCCAGCAATATAGGCAACCACCGGCTTACTGACCTGCTCTTTTATGTATTGAGCCGCTTCTTCTTCTGCGGTACCGCCAATTTCCCCCACCATAATAATACCTTCAGTCTGCGGATCCTGTTCAAACAGGGTCAGACAGTCAATAAAGTTCATGCCCTGAATGGGATCACCGCCGATTCCAATACAGGTACTCTGTCCCAGACCGGTAATGGTGGTCTGGTGGACGGCTTCATAGGTCAGTGTACCGGAGCGGGATACAATACCTATTTTGCCCGGCTGGTGAATCGAACCCGGCATAATGCCAATTTTACACTCACCGGGCGTTATCAGCCCGGGACAGTTGGGGCCAATTAAATACACATCGTCCGGCAGACTGGCTTTTACCTTTAACATATCCAGAACCGGGATGCCTTCAGTAATACAGGCAATCACTTTTATTCCAGCCCAGGCCGCTTCCAGAATGGCATCAGCTGCAAATGCGGCAGGCACATAAATCATGGTGGCATTGGCGCCGGTTTCTCTGACGGCTTCTTTAACCGTATTAAACACCGGCCGGTCCAGATGAGTCTGCCCGCCTTTACCCGGTGTCACACCACCGACCAGATTAGTACCGTAGGCAATGGCCTGCTCTGAATGGAACGTACCCTGCTGGCCAGTAAAGCCCTGACAGATCACCCGGGTTTCCTTATTAATTAAAACGGACATCAGGCATTACCTCCTTTGGCTACATTTACCACGGTCTGGGCGGCCTCGGTAAAATCGCCCCGGGAAATAATATCCAGGCCGCTTTGCTCCAGTAATTTACGCCCCAGCTCCACATTGGTACCTTCCAGACGCACCACGACCGGCACGGATAAAGCCACTTCTTTGGCCGCAGCAATAATACCTTCGGCAATCAGATCACAACGCACAATCCCACCAAAAATATTAATCAATATGGCCTTAACATTAGTATCAGATAAAATCAGCTTCAGGGCTTCAGCGACCCGCTCTTTGGTCACACCGCCGCCCACATCCAGAAAGTTGGCCGGTTCTCCGCCATGGTTTTTAATAATATCCATAGTGGCCATGGCCAGACCGGCGCCGTTCACCATACAGCCTATATTACCTTCCAGAGGCACATAATTAAGCTCAAATTCCTTGGCGCGGTTTTCTTTTTCATCTTCCTGGGATGGATCACGCAGTGCCTGCATATCTTTATGGCGATAGACTGCATTGTCATCCAGAGAAATTTTGGCATCCAGGGCAATAATTTCGTCCTCTTCAGTGACCACCAGGGGATTGATTTCTACCTGGGAAGCGTCTTTTTCCACAAATATTTTATAAACACCCTGCATGACCTTCATCAGGCCTTTTTGCTGTGCCGGTGTCAGCCTCATACCAAATCCGGCTTCCCTGACCTGGTTAGGCATAAGCCCGGTGACCGGATCAATGGCCAGGGTGATGATTTTTTCCGGTTCGGTAGCCGCCACATCTTCAATATTCATGCCTCCGGCAGCCGATGCCATAATGGTCACCCGTTTTGCTGAACGGTCCACCAGCACCCCCATATACAGTTCCCGACTGATACTGCTGGGCACTTCAATTAATAAGGTATTAACCGGCTGGCCTTTAGCATCGGTCTGAAAAGTTACCAGATGAGTACCCAGCATTTTTTCTGCAAACTGGCGGATTTCAGCTATTGAGCCCGCCTTAATCACACCGCCTGCTTTACCGCGCCCACCGGCATGCACCTGAGCTTTGACCATCCATTCATTGCCGCCTAATTCCGCTACTGCCTGTTCTATCTGGTCAACCGAGGTAATGGTCCGGTTAGCCGGTACCGGGATACCGTACTGGGCAAACACCTGCTTGGCCTGGTATTCATGTAAATTCATATTTATTTTCTCACTGAAATTGCAATATATCCTGCTATTGTGGCGAAATAGAGGGCAATTGGCAAAAAAAATTTTATTTTCTGTTATGATTTAATTTTTACTTATTATTACAGGAGAGACAGTGGGACGTTTACTGTTTATATCCGGGCTGATCTTTCTTGGCTGGATTGCTTATCGCTTTTTAAAAAACACCTGGGCCCAACGGCTGCGGGAAGTGGAGCAAAGAGAGCAGCAGACTCACTGGGCAGCAACTGCCGCTAAACCTACAAAAATACAGCAAATAAAAGCCTGCGCTTATTGCAAAACCCATATCCCGGAGGATGAAGGGATATACCGGGACGGGAAGTTTTTCTGCAGCTATCAACACCTTGATCGCTATTTAGAACATGAACAGCAGTAAGACTCAGCAACAACACCCCAACAAAGCTTCTTCTGGGATATCTGCAGAAGAAAAACAATGGCGGCCCCTGCATTTTCTTAATTTATACCGCTTACTTATTTCCAGTATATTTATCACCCTGGTCTTTTCTAATGTCCAGATAAAACCCTTCGGCCTGGAACATCCTCAGCTCTTTCAGATTGTCAGCATTGGTTATTTTATTGTCAGTATTCTTAGTGGTATGACCATCCGCTGGCGCTGGCCGGCGTTCTGGCTGCAAAGCCATTCCCAGATCATTGCTGACTTTGCAGCTATTCTGCTGATTATGTATGCCAGCGGCGGGGTACAAAGCGGTGTCGGTTTATTACTGCTAATCCCCATTTCTGCCATCAGTATTCTTTCTATGGGACGTTCATCCCTGTTTTACGCCGCTTTAATCAGTTTAATCCTGTTGCTGGAACAGGGGTATTTATTCCTCACCCAGACTGGCAGCACTAACTATGCACAGGCTGGCTTACTGGGTGCCATCCTGTTTTTAACAGCCCTGCTAACTAATTACCTGGTTCATAAAACAGAGGAAAGTGCTGAAATTGCCAGCCAGCGTGAAATTGACCTGGCCAATATGGAACAGCTCACTCAGTTTATTATGCAGCGTATGCAGACCGCCGTTATTGTTGTGGACTACCTGGGTAATGTACGCTTAATTAATGATACCGCTGTAAGTTTGCTTAAAATCCCCGATAATCTGAGCCGGGATTCTGAGAATAAACCGGTTAATCTATATGAATATTCCCTTGAACTGGGAGAGATGTTTCATTTATGGCAAACCACACCTGACTTTAAACCCAAAAGCATTCATATCAGCCATACTTCTTCTGAACTAACCCCAAGATTCGCCTCATTGGGCCAGAATGATAAAAGTGGAGCTGTGGTTTTTATTGAAGATAATGCCGAATTATCCAACCAGGCCCAGCAGTTAAAACTGGCCTCACTGGGCCACCTTACAGCCAGTATTGCTCATGAATTACGGAATCCACTGGCGGCTATCCGTCATGCCGGTGAACTACTGAATGAATCACCTTCCCTTGAGGAAACCGATAAACGCCTGACAGAAATTATTGAAAAACAATCCGTTCGGGTAAATGAGATTATTGGTACGGTACTGGATCTCAGCCGCAGAAAAAAAGCAGAACAGGTCAATATCAACCTCTATGACTGGATTGAGGATTTTCTCAATGAATACATTCAGTTACCCCAGGAACGCTTCTATCTTAAATTTGAAAGCAATGACCTGAAGGTGCTTTTTGATCCCCAGCATTTACAGCAGATATTTAATAATCTGATACAAAATGCCTTAAGGCACACCACAGAAGAAAATCAGCATTTTCGCCCTGTAGTTATTACCGCCGGTATTGATTCAATGAAAAAAAACACCTATTTACAGGTCATGAATTATGGAACAAACATTCCAGAAGAAAATCGGGACAAACTATTTGAGCCCTTTTTTACCACTGAATCCACTGGTACCGGATTAGGCCTGTATATTGCCCGGGAACTGGCTGAATGTAATTTAGCCAAGCTGGAATATATTGATATTAAAGAAGGTGCCTGTTTTCAAATCAGTTTTTCTGATCCCAGACGCAATGCAGCTAAAA
>JALVDE010000176.1 GCA_027009375.1 Gammaproteobacteria bacterium | reverse complement strand
GTACCTGGAATGTATGCTGAGGTTTCTATACCGGTAAAAAATTCCAAACCATCCACCTCTATTATTATTCCCAAGAGCAGTATTCTTAAACATATGGGCAGTCTGCCCAGTGTTCTGGTCATGAATGATAAAAATGAAGCAGAACTGCACGTGGTTCGTCTGGGTAAGAAGGTTAATGGTGGAAAATCATTTACCGTACTTTCCGGTCTGAAGCCGGGTGATCGGATTATTGATCATCCGCCAAGGAACTGGAAGCCCGGCACACCAATAAAATAACGCGGTCGTAGTGGAGCGGAGTCCGGTTTCAGGGGGAACCGGAAAACGATTATTCAGCATCTGATTAATCATCACTTCGTCCCATTTGAGTTATAACAAATTAAGCATGAGCACATTTAATTACAATGGATAATACAAAAAACAAACATAGTTTAGGGCTTGCCGGAACTCTGTCAAGAACCTTTATGCATTCGCCATTAACTCTGCTGCTTCTTATTGCGACATTTGCAATTGGTCTGGCTGGTTTTATTCTGACACCCAGGCAGGAAGACCCTCAGATATCTGTCCCCATGGTGGATATTTTTGTCAGTTATCCTGGAGCCTCTGTTGAACAGGTGGCTTCACTGGCGGCTGAACCTCTGGAACGTATTATGAGTGAAATTCCAGGTGTTGATCATGTTTATTCTGCTTCCCAGCGGGGGCAGACTATGGTCACTGTGCAATTTGATGTGGGCGAAGAATTAGGGCCTTCGCTGGTCAAACTGTACGATAAACTTGAATCCAATAAAGACTTAATTCCGCCCGGAGTGTCTCCGCCCCTGGTAAAACCCAAAGGCGTGGATGATGTACCCATTGTTTCCCTGACACTCTGGTCTGACAGCCTGGATGATGCAGCCCTGCACCTGATTGCACTGGATGTTATGCAGGAGCTGCAGGAGATCCCTGAAACCAGTAAAAGCTTTGTGATTAGCGGTCGTAGCGAACGTTTACGTATTGAAGTTAAGCCCGAACGGCTGGCTGGTTATGGTATTACCCTGCAGCAGATTGCCAATACTGTGGCGACAGCCAATAGCGAGCGAACAGTGGGCTCTATTGAATCGGGTGAAAACAGTTTTAACCTTAATACCGGTTCCTTTTTAACCAGTGCAGAGGATGTCGAACGGCTGGTCGTAGCCATGCATAATGGCAACCCGGTGTATATCCGTGATATTGCTGATGTGATTCATGGACCTGGTGAGACCCATAAAATGGTTAATTATTTTACCGGACCTGCAATGGAGGATGGTAAAACGGCTGATGGAGCTCCTGCTGTAACGCTCGCCATAGCCAAGAAAACGGGCACCAATGGTGTCAGCGTGGTCAATAAGATCCTGGAAAGGGTAGAGTCCATGAAGGGGCGTTTAATCCCTAGTAATGTGGAAGTAGCGGTGACCCGAAATTATGGAGAATCGGCGCAGGACAAAGTTAATGAATTAATGTTTAAATTAGTACTTGTGACCATTGCAGTTGCAGTATTGATTTTCTGGTTCCTGAACTGGCGTGCGGCACTGGTCTGCTTTATTGTTATTCCTAATGTTATTCTGGTCACAACCTTTTTCGCCCTGATAATGGGATTTACCATTGACCGTGTCAGTTTATTTGCCCTTATCTTTTCCATTGGTATTCTGGTCGATGACGCGATTGTGGTGGTTGAAAATATGTACCGTCGCTGGGCAATGGATGGAGAAATCAGTGATGATACGTCGGTAGATGCGGTTCGTGAAGTGGGTAATCCTACCATTCTGGCGACCTTTACGGTAATAGCTGCTCTGCTGCCTATGGGTATGGTGCGCGGAATGATGGGACCCTATATGGCTCCTATTCCAGCACTGGGCTCAGTGGCCATGATGTATTCCCTGTTTGCTGCTTTTGTATTTACACCATTCCTGGCATTACGCTTTAAACCTGCCATGTCTAACCTGCATAAGATGGAAGAGGCAGAACACCGAACAGTCAGACGTCTGGATGGTTTTTACCGTAAGGTACTTAATACATTAATTGATAACAAGGCATTGGGTTATGGCTTTCTGATTTCTCTGTTTGTTGTTTTCTTTCTCTGCTGCAGCCTGTTTTACTTTAAAGTGGTTAAAGTAAAAATGATGCCTCTGGATAATAAGGCTGTTTTTAATGTCATTATCAATTTCCCTGAAGGAACCGCGCTGCCGACTACAGCCAACCTGACCCGTCAGCTGGCGGAAGAAGTCAGAAAAATACCTGAGGTTACAGCGATACAATCTTATGTGGGTACGGCTTCCCCTTACGATTTTAATGGGCTGGTGCGACATTATTATTTGCGTCAGCAGCCCTGGCAGGCTGATCTGAATGTTCAGCTATTGCATAAAACTGAACGGGACAGAAGCAGTCATGAAATTGCTATTGAAACCAGAAAAGTACTTAAAGAACTAATAGCTAAAAAAATTAAGGATGGTGTGTATAACAAGTTTGATGCGCCTAAAATTCAGATTGTTGAAATGCCACCTGGCCCACCTGTGCTACAGTCAATGGTTGCTGAAGTTTATGGTCCTACTCCTCATGAAAGACGTGAGGTAGCTATGATGCTGACGAACCTGTTTGAAAAAGCAGAGTCAATTGATGATGTAGATAACTATATTCAAAAACCTTATGAGATCTGGAACTTTAAAGTCAATCGTGAAAAAGCCATCCGAACCGGAGTCAGTGTCGATGCTATAAACAAAACCCTGGAAATGGCTATGGGTGGTTATGTGATTGGCGATATTAAGGATGGCTCAATACTGGAACCTACTCTTATTGTATTGCAGGTACCTCTGGATGTTCGAGCCAATTTTAATAATTTAAGCCAGCTGCCGGTACCCACAATAACGGGCAGTAGTGTGCCCCTGTCTGAGTTAGGTGTTTTTACCAGAGGTTATAAGGAACCAATTATATTTCATAAGGATCTGAGAAATGTTGAATACGTAACGGGTGAGGTTGTTGGTGAATTTGCTGCACCTATTTATGGTATTTTTGAGGTTGAAGATATGCTGGCTCTGGAAGAAAACCGGGGTCCTCGCGGCGAACAGATAACAGGTACTATGTTAGGCCCACCAGAGCCTTCTGAAATGCACGACCATTCCGGATTTGAATGGGGTGGAGAATGGACCGTAACGTATGAAACCTTCCGTGATATGGGACTGGCTTTTGGTGCTGCCATCATTATGATTTATATGCTGGTGGTCTGGGAATTTGGCAACTTCACTTTGCCAGCCGTTATTATTTCACCTATTCCTTTAACTCTGGTAGGTATTATTCCCGGTCATGCCATTATGGGAGCGGAATTTACCGCCACTTCCATGATTGGTTTTATTGCCCTGGCCGGTATTATTGTAAGAAACTCAATCCTGCTGGTGGATTATTCACGTCAGGAAATTACCCGGGGAGTCGCTATTCGTGAAGCGATTATTATGGCCTGTATTACCCGAACAAGACCTATTGTGATCACAGCACTGGCTCTGGTTGTTGGTTCTACTGCCATTTTATTTGATCCGATTTTCCAGGGGATGGCTGTATCACTCATGTTTGGCGTGTTTATTTCCACAATTCTGACTCTGGTGGTTATCCCTCTGGGTTGTTACAGTGGTAAAACGGCTTTCTGTGAGAATATGACTGAAGATCATCCAGATTATCCAATCTGTGTTGAATCAAGAAAAAACTCACAAAATAAAAAACCATCTTCTATTCTGCCATTTATAGGTACATTGTTATTTAATATTTATAATATAACAGTGACTGTAGTCCAGGTTGCATGGTGGAGCCTGCAGGGTGTGTATACGCTTATTTTCAAACGTAAAAAGAAGGCTGCAAGTGGTTCAACTGCTGGCACAACGGCTGTTAAACCTGCCGTTAAGCCAACTACAGGTTCGACCGGTACAGCTAAAGCACCTGTAAATACGGTTGAAGTTACTGTGGCTGAAAAGACTGCGCCTGCGGTTAAAGATAACGCATCAGCTGATAATACTAAAGCTGATACCGCGACCAGGGCTGATGCCTCATTGGAGGTTAAAGACAGTGCATCGAAAACAGATGATAAAGGCGCTCAGGACAAGTCCTCCAGCACGGCTAAAGTGGCTGACAATGACGGTAAAGACAGCAAAGTTAAGGCTGATTCCGCACCTGAACCTGCCAAAACTGAAACTGAGCAGAAACCATCTAAAGAAGAGACAGAACCTCAGCAAAATGCGGTTAAGAAAGAGGCAGTAACCAAAAAATCTGTGGCCAAAAAAGCCGTAGCTAAAAAATCAGCCGTGAAAAAAGCCACGGTTAAAAAAGCCACCGTTAAGAAGAAAGCGGCTGCTCGCAAAAAAGCCTTAACAGAAAGTAAAAAGGCAGAGGAAGCCAGTCCTAAAAGTAACCGTAAAACTGTGAAGAAAAAAGGACGTCGCGGTATTCAGCTGAAAGATGATTTAGGGGAGAGCAAAGACTAGCTAAAAGATAAATGTCCCGGTATCTTTATTTTAGTCTTAGTTGTAACGCAAAAAAGAAAAATATGGGACATAATTCTGATTAAATGGAGAGTATTATGAAGAGTCTATCTAAAGTGGTTGCTGCAGCGGCTTTTGCCAGCGCAGTTATTTTACCTTTACAGGTACAGGCAAGTGGTTGGTGGGATGATGGTGATTCCAATACCAACTGGAATGGTTATGGTAGTAATAACTGGAATAACAATGCCTATGGTAATGGTTATGGCAGCGGTTGGGGTGATGGTTCCGGAGATGCCGATATGGACGGTGACTTCGAAATAACCATTAAATCCCGTGCCCGTGGTCGTGGTCGCGGTAATACCCGTGGTTCCCTGGAAGGTCGTGGCTATGGTAATGGTTATAACAACTGGGATAACCGTTTTCAGGGTTATGGTGATCAGCGTTATATAAACAATGATTATCCTCCCTATGCTTACAGACCTTATGGACCTGCGCCTTATATGCGTCCTGCTGTTGCTCCTGCACCAGCTGCACCAGCACCAGCGGCTCCTGCGGCCAAGTAACAGGTATCATAAGGTATTGACCCCGCCAGTCTATTGGCGAAGGTGATAATCATACCCGGATTGCCTGACAGGCTCTGTTAAATAGCCTGTTAGTGTGATCCGGGAGTACCGTCTGACAAAAACAGGAATAATAAATGATCACGGTAATAGGTAATCTTAAAGGGGGAACGGGAAAAAGTACCGTGACCTTTAACCTGGCTGTATGGTTGGCATTGAACGATCATAAAGTCAAAGTATTCGACCTCGATCCACAGGCCACTTTAAGTGATGTTGGAGATATTCGGGAAGAAGATGAGTATGAACCTGTTATTTCGATCAGTCGTTCTTTTGATGAACTGAAAAAAGCGAAACAAGAACAGATCCTGGTGGATATTGGCACCGCCGATACCGATGCCATGAAAAAAGCCATTGAGATCACAGATAGAATTATTGTCCCGGTACCGCCCAGTCAGGCAGATATCTGGTCAACCCAGCGCTTTATTAAAATGGTGCTGGATATTCGCGGTAAAAAAAATATGCCGCAGATGCTTGGTTTTGTAAACCGTGCCGATACCCATATTGGTGTCAGAGAAACCGGGGAAGCAGAAGATGCTTTAAAGATGCTTCCGCATATTGACCTGATTGATACCCGGCTTTACCAGAGAACCACTTATAGACGGTCTTTCAGTGAAGGGCTGGCCGTGTTTGAACTGGAGCCTAAGGGAAAAGCTGCTGCAGAAGTCAACAAATTTGCCAGCATGCTGTATCCCTGAGTTTTAAAGGAAGAGTTCTGTGTCACCTTCGATGAAAGTATTTCGGTGGATATTAAGTCATTTGACGCTTATTACAATAGTTCTGGTGATACTGTATTTCTACTGGAGCTGGGGAGATAATAAACAGGACACTTCCATAACAAGTTCTACTGCAGGCAGTGCTGACAGTCAGATTAAGGAACCAGTTAAGGAAAACATTCAACAAAATGATAATGAACAAAAGCAGACTATCAGACAATATTCTGTAACTGAGTCTTATCAGACGAATTCTGATAATGAGCCTTACCCGGAAAAGGCCGAACCCATACCGGATCCTCAGGCCTTTTCCGAACGAATGAGACAGTATCAGCTTAGACTTTCCAGGGAGGAACGTGAAAGGCTGAGTAATTATGATAAGGCCTTACAGGCAAGAAACCGAACAAAGGTAATGGGTGTTAAAGCTGTAGCGCAACCCGTTTTTCCTGATGAACAGATAGTGCTGAATAAAACGGCTTATCCCGAACCGCAGGAAATTAATAATCCCCCCCGGGTTAAGCCGGTGACTGAATTTGCAAGGGAACCGCTCGGGCAAAAGCCTGCAACAGCAGTAGTAGCCGTACCGTCAGTTGAGGTTGCTGAGTCTGCACAGAAGCCAGTGATCAATGACAGCCTGCAGAAGCAGATCCGCACCAGACAGGAGCAATTAAGTCATCAGATGATTTCGCTTTTGTCGGCAACGGATATGCCGGGTAAATCAGCTTCGAATAAGGCTGACCAAATGGAACCGGCAGCAGATATACGACCAGTAACAGAGACTAAACACAATAACCCCTCTGTACCATTATCCGTACCGGAAGTGAAACCGGTGATAAAAACTGCAGAGCAGAAGCAAATTCTGGCAGAAGCAAGGAAGGCATTTGAACAGGGGCAGTATGCCGTAGCCGAGGAAAAATACCTCAGACTGGCAGCATTATTACCGGAATTACCGGATGTAATGGGTGAGCTGGCTAATGTTTATCGAGCACAGGGGCGGATGACCGATTACGTCGCAGCCAATACCCGTTTTGTAAAGCGGCTGGTTAATCACTATCGATTTAAGGAAGCCTGGAGAGTGGTTGCAGAAACAGCGGATGTGGACAGGAATATTGCTGATAAACAGCGTAGAATAATAAATAACAAACAGAAACAGGTGGAAACAGAAAATTTCATACAATAATCCGAATGTCTCATAAGGAGTAATCTGTCAACACCAGATTAGAGACTGTGAACCTGGAATTTAACTGTGACCATTTTTAAAACAAATTATTTGCATTTAGATTAAAAGGATTTTCCTGATAATCAAGGGGTGGTTAATGCTTAGGAGAGAGAAAAATGCCTATCAAAAGGTTGTACCATAAATTAACCAATGAAGCGGAAGATGCCACCGGTTTTGATTCTGACACCCTGGCGGACCGCAGAAAAGGTGCCGATGTAAAAGGACAGAGGTTACAGCTGATTGTCTATACCGCATTGTTTGCCTTTATCGTCCTGGCAGCCTATGGTTATTATCTGATTTTTAACCTGACGCATGATGTTCATTCCCTGTCTAATGATGTTCGCCAAATGGCCCGTTCCGTGAACCAGATGTCCCTTTCAGTGACGACTAATATGGAAGTTATTTCAGCTAATGTAATAGAAATGAAAAAAAGTACCCATAGAATAGCTAATGTCGTGTCTGATACCATGCCGGTTATGTCGGATAACACCAGCAAGATGACGGCGACCGCCGATAATGTCAGTCACCGCATCGATGGTATGAGTACTAATATGCAGGCCATGAGTGCAGGCATCATTGGTATGCAGCGGGATATGTGGAGTATGAACAAGAGTATCTCTAATCCTGGCGAAAGTATGATTGACAGCATGATGCCCTGGGGTAATAATCGCAGAGGATCACCCGGACCATTGGCTTTTCCACCTCCAGTACGTTAATATTAAATTTTTAACAATACGCGGAGTTTGAGTGCCAATGTTTGCAGGACCAAGCAAGTTACTTAAATCAAGACTGGAAAGTTTACAGGACAATCTCGCTACCGAGAATCCTATTTTAATTGATGCCGTTGACTCGTTTAAAGAGCTGGACAGAGTCGGCTATCGACTGGGTTTATTAACCCCTGATCAATCCTTTGCAACCAGTATTTCATGGTGGCCGTTGATTTCTATTCTGGGTACTTTCTCAGCGGGTAAATCTTCGTTTATTAATAGTTACCTTGGTGTGGATCTCCAGTTAACCGGTAACCAGGCTGTGGATGATAAATTTACTGTCATCTGTTACAGCCAGGATGAACAGGTCAGAGTATTACCCGGCCTGGCTCTGGATGCTGATCCTCGTTTGCCTTTTTATCAGATCAGTGAAGAAATTGAAAAAGTGGCCGCCGGTGAAGGCAGCCGTATTGATACTTATCTGCAGTTAAAGACCTGCAAAAGTGATGCCTTAAAAGGCAAGATCCTGATTGATTCCCCTGGATTTGATGCCGATGAACAACGCAACTCCACCTTAAAAATTACCGATCATATTATTGATCTGGCGGATCTGGTGCTGGTGTTTTTTGATGCCAGACATCCCGAACCCGGTGCCATGAAAGATACTTTGCAGCACCTGGTGGAAGGCACTATTCGCAGAAATGATGCCGGCAAGTTCCTGTTTATTCTTAACCAGATGGACTCTACCGCTAAGGAAGATAATGCTGAACAGGTGGTTGCTGCCTGGCAGAGAGCCATTGTTCAGACCGGTCTGTCCACTGGACGCTTTTACTGTATTTACAATGAAAAAGTGGCTCAACCTATTGAAGATGAACATCTAAAACAGCGCTACAAGGAAAAGCTGGATATTGATCTGGGTGAAATCAAGCATCGTATGCAGGAAGTCAGCGTAGAACGGGTCTATCGTATTATCGGAGCCCTGGAAAACACCGCTAACCAGATTGAACAGTTAGCCGTCCCCAGAATTAAACAGGCAATGGAAGCCTGGTCCC
The DNA here is from genome assembly GCA_027009375.1 of Gammaproteobacteria bacterium. GTDB lineage: Bacteria > Pseudomonadota > Gammaproteobacteria > GRL18 > GRL18 > JANELJ01. The sequence goes on along the minus strand of JALVDE010000176.1, from coordinate 3,602 downwards.
GGAAAGTTCTGATCTTTGATGGTATTTTATACGGTCTTATTATTGCGGCACTTATTGGTTTTTCAATTTATGCCGGATACTGGGTGGACTGGTCTTTTCAGCCGCCCTGGCTGGAAAGTTTTAAAGCCAGTAAAATAGCTCAGGGTATCACTGCCGGACTGTTCATTGCGGTATTTGCCGGTATTCACTACTGGGTACGCAGTAAAGTTGCTAAAAAGATAGTGAAGACTCTGCCTACGGAAAATGGTCCGGGTAATATTGCGGCTGCTTTTTTAAAGAATACCTTTCCTATGCGCAGCATCTTTGCTGTTAATCCGGCGGGCTGGGGCAGAAGAGCACGTAAAACCATTGAACGGGTTCGCAATGAAGCGGATACCTTTGTGAAATCGCTTAATGATAAATTTGCCGATCCTCTGGGACGAAAGGAAGCAGAGGAACAGGCGAAAGCTGAAGCTCAATCAGAAATTAAATCCGAAGCTTAAATTTATTATTCGGCAAAAATAGCGGTGTTTAACCACAGGAGTTAACACCGCTTTTTTTTGCCTGCAATAGCGCCTATACTTGAAACTAATTATTGAGATCACCTAACTCCGGAGCAGGATAGTATGGATTTTGAAAGAGTTTCCTTTGCTTTTTTTATTGTTTTTGCACTGACCATTAACTTTGGATTTTTTGCCGGTGATATTGATAACCCTGCCCATCATCATGTTATGGAACTGTATGCGGCAATTATTATCAGTTTAATTGCCACCATTATCAAACTGGGCGATCGAACTCATATTGGTTCGGTACTCCTGGCCACCAGTCTGGTCGCTGACCTACACCTTCTGGCTGCCGCATTTATCTGGGGATATTTCCAGCATGTTTCAGATACCGGAGTAACTCCTGATGTTATGGCAACCATTGTTTCTGTTTCCGGTGGTGCGCTTATCGCCAATATCACCTCAGTGGTATTACTGGTTATTGAAACGGTCGTAGTTCGCCGGTAATGAATAATCTGATTTTTCTGTTTCTGAAACGGATCAGACTGCCCTTATTATTATTAATTACCAGTTATGCGGTGGTCATCCTGGGTTTTGTTCTGATCCCCGGTCGTGATGATCAGGGCAATGTCTGGCATATGAGTTTTTTTCATGCCTTTTACTTTGTCAGTTTTATGGGATCTACCATTGGTTTTGGTGAAATTCCCTACGAATTTACCAATGCCCAGAGGATGTGGACGGTATTCAGTATTTATATTACTGTTACCATCTGGTTATACAGTATTGGTGCTGTTTTAAGTACCCTTCAAAATCCCACTTTTAAGAAAATCCTTAGAGAAAATGAATTCCGGCGTAAAATCAGGCGTATTAAAGAACCGTTTTATCTGATTTGTGGCTATGGTGATACCGGCAAGCTGCTGGCCCATGAACTGGCTGAAAATCATATACTTTCAGTGGTTATTGATATTGATCCGGAGCGCATTGATGATCTGCTGATTAACGAACCCTATGTGGATATTCCAGCCCTGGCGGGTAATGCTTCCTATCCTGAAGTCCTGGAAAAAGCCGGTTTGACCAAACCTGACTGTCGTGGGGTTATAGCCCTGACCAATAAAGATCATGTCAATCTTAAAATTGCCATTGCTGCCCGTTTGCTCAGTAAAAAACGGGTTATTGATGATAGCGATCTTATGCTGGTCTGCCGGGCAGAAAGCAGTGATGCGGAAGCGAATATGGCCTCGTTCGGCACCAGTCATATTATTAATCCCTATGAAGTATTTGCCCGCAGACTGGCGCTTTCCGTACGTTCACCCAGTGCCTATCTGGTATATGAATGGTTGACCAGTGTCCATTATCTTGATGAAGATGATAATGAGGATGATATAAGCGAAGGTGAAGATAATCAAAATAAGAGTGATAAAACTCACCTGGTACGGGAAGAACCCATTTGTCCTCCCAAAGGACTCTGGGTTATTTGCGGTTACGGGCGTTTTGGCAAGGCTGTGGCCCGCCATTTAAATTATGTCGGTATTCAAACCAGGGTTATTGAAGCCATGCCGGAACTGACCCATCCACCGGAAGGCAGTATTCACGGTAAGGGGACAGAGGCTATTACTTTACGTGAAGCCAATATTACCGAAGCGGTGGCGATTGTGGCAGGCACGGATAATGATGCCAATAATCTTTCCATTATTATTACGGCCAAGGATGAACTAAAACGGGTCTGGCAGACGAGACAGCAGAACCGGGCATTTAACAGTCGCTATCATTTGCTGGTAGATGATGAATTACAGCAGGAAGAGCTTGCCCAGGAACAGCACAAACTGTTTACTGTTGCCCGTCAGAATCATAGTCATAACAAGGATGTGTTTAAACAGGCTGAACTGGATTTTATTATGCAGCCGGCCAGTATTATCGCCGGAGAAATCCTGTCTATTATAAAAACTCCCATGCTGGACAGGTTCCTGTCCCTGGCCAGACGTCAGAAAGATGCCTGGGCAAACCTGTTAATCAGCCGTATCAGCAGCTTTATTGAAGAAGATGTACCGAACACCTGGATGCTGGAAATATCTGAACAACAGACTCCCGCAGTAGCTTATTTTCTGAAACAGGGTACAATCATGCTTGATGAAATGCTGCGTCACCCCAGAAACAGGGATAAATCTCTCAATTGCGTGGTCTTACTGGTACATCGAAAAATAAGCCGCTTGCCTAATCAAAAAAACAGGCAGTCAGCCCCTTCTAAAAGAGAGCATTTTAAAGACTATCTGCTGCCGGAAGGTGATTTTGAAATACAGAAAGGGGATCAGCTGCTGTTCTGTGGTGATTCAGAAAGTATGAATTTAATGTGCTGGACAGTCAGTAATATTAATGTCTACAATTACCTTAGAACCGGTTATGAATTGCCGGGCGGGTATGTCTGGCAGTGGATATATAAGCATAAATTACTACGTCAGGAAAAACTCTATTCGCAAAAGGAAAGTTCCGGAACCAAAGCCAGTATTAAATAAGTTGAATAAAACGCTAAAAAATAATGAGTGTAACAGGACAATAATGTTTGATAACAAAAAAAAATTACCATTAAGTCTTATCATGTCCGGTCTGTTTTTACCGGTAACACTTTTTGCTCAAAGCAGCTATATGTTTCCCAGTGATATTACTGATCCTTCTGAACAGACAAAAGTTGAAGCCGAACGGGCACAACGCTATGAGTCAGAACGGAAGTGGATATATCCTGATGAAAAAAGTATTTCTCCGCAAAGACAATATTCTGAACCACAGAATTCTTTCGAAAACTCCAGTAATGGGTCAGAATACCCACGTTCTGAACATTATAAATATGATGATTTTTCTAATAGGAATTCTTCTGAAGATCAGGGCAGACATGCATATGGGGGTCAACAATCTCAACTGTCAGAATCTCATTATGATAATAGTCAGTCCCGATACCAGTCAGAATCCCGTTATCAACCCGAACAGCGCTATCAGTCTGAAAGGAGCCTTCAGCCTAACAGGAGCCTTCAGCCTAATAGAAGCCATCAGCCCAACAAGAGTCGTCAACGGGATATTAACAGCCGTCAGCGGGATAATAATAGCTATCAGCGGGATAATAATAGCTAT
>JALVDE010000175.1 GCA_027009375.1 Gammaproteobacteria bacterium | reverse complement strand
ACTTTAAGCTCATTTATTTTGCTTCTTTGGAGGGATATAAGTCTTTTATATCCCTTTTTTCTTTTCTGACTTTTCTTTCCTGTTATTCAAGATTCCCTTCAAAAACAAGTTACTTCTGATTAGTTTCGGCAAATGCCAGAACTCCTATAGTTTACATCCAACTTTCCCCTTTCTCAAAGAGAGAAGAGCCAAAATCTCAGTAGATTATTGAATGGATACTATTTGGCTTTCAGATTTTCCAGACCACGAGTATCAACACCTTTAAGGATCTCTTTATTAAAATGTTCCGATTCCATAGCCTTATTATGACGCTGCTGTTCTGAGTATTTCTGATATTCCAGAGCCATACGCTGATTCCGCAGCATAGCTTCTTCTTCAGTTTCACACTGCCTGAAACCATCTGTCCAGCCCTGGGAATACAGTTTGTCCTTGCCAAAGCGGTTCACATCTTTTTTAAACTGATCAAACCAGCTTCCCCCGGCTTTTTTGCCACTGTGACAGCCATCATCAAAGCCGTTTACATAAGCTGGCGGCTGCCCCTGCTGGCGCAGCAGATCCGCTTCACTCATACAACCGGGCAGTATAACCACGAAGGATATCAGAGAAGCCATTAATAAAAGTGGTTTATACATTCTGTTTATCATATTTAGGTAGTCCTTTAAGTTAATTGTTTACTTTCAAAATACTGGTAATAATCTTCAATAAATTTTTCAGCCTTCTGATAGCGGGTGCCGCCGCAGGAAAAGGAAGTCAGCACCTGATTGTACATAAAATCAATATAAAATACTCTCAGATACAGGCTTTCATCTATCAGACGATATTTTTTAGCCGCCATAAAGGCCTGATTGACCAGGTTTCGGTTCATTCTCAGATTGGGCCGATTAAAGTTTTTGTTTTTTAAGGACTGTTCCAGCGTCATCGGGGTGTTTTTATAGTATTTTGCCGCCAGTTTCAGTTCATCCACCCCATTAAAGGCATAGGTGGTATAAGGTTCTTCAGGGGTAATTACCCGGATCACACCTGAGCCAAGATACACCTGAATTTCAAAAATCTTGTTTTCTTTAAACAGCTTCAGTACTGTGGCTATCATCTGATCAATCTGCTGATCGGTTTCGCTTTCCTGACGGTGAGTTTTCAGGCGTTTATCAAAAAATTCCTTATCACCACGAAAAAAACTGCTGGTAAAATTCATTTTCTGCAGGGCCTGATCATGACTGATATCGGGATCCGATCGGATTTTCTGATACTCCAGAAAATACTGGTAATCAGTAATTAAAGAGGAACTGGAGGAAAAGTACGCCCAGATATTTCCGGAATAACTGTTAATACGAAAGGCTTCCAGATATTCTATATCTTTAAAACGCAGCTCCTTCATAGCCAGTAAAGACTTTTCAATATCCTCAATATTTATCCCTGAACAGATATCAAAATCAAACTGGTTTTCTTCAGGCAGTGCTAGAAACTCGTCCAGTACATAAGCTTTGGGGCAAAAGGGATTATTGGAATAACGCACTTCAATCAGGTCAGAGCCAAAAACAATACGTGCCTTGTCGATAATGGTATGTTCATAAAAAACAAACAGTTTATCAAACACGGCATCAATATTTTTATCCAGTTCGGATTCCCAGCGTTCTCTTAAAAACAGGCCTTCTTTCTTTTCCTGATCTTTGGCTATACTGATTTCCTTATTGGTATTCCATAATTGCTGAGCGATATCGGTGTCCACTTTCTGCTCCAGGATGATTTTCCAGATATTATGCGGGATTAAACGGTCTGTGTTAAAATTTTACCGCTTAATTATAAACAAGTATAAGGATTTTTTGTGTCAAAACGATTACTGTTCATTATTGTACTGTCCACTGTGTTTTTAAATGCCTGTACCCATATCGGCCCACAGACCATCCCCCGCGATCGTTTTGATTACAATACCGCCATTGCCGATTCCTGGAAAGAACAGACCTTACTGAATATTGTCAAACTGCGCTATGCTGATATGCCGCTGTTTGTTGAAGTTACCTCTATTGTCAGTGGTTATACCCTGGAAAGCTCTGTCAATATGAGCAGTATTCATTCCGGACAAACCGCCAGTGATATTTTTACTGTCGGCGGTACCGGCAAATTTTCTGACCGCCCGACCATTACCTACCAGCCAATTACCGGCAGTCATTTTAATAAAAGTTTTATGACCCCTATTCCGCCCCGCGCAATTTTGTTTTTAATGCAGTCCGGCTGGCCGGTGGATCTGATTTTTCCTCTTACAACCCGCTCTATTAACGGCCTGCAGAGCCAGATCACAGCAGGCGCCAACCAGCGCAAAGGCGATGACGAATACTACCGGGTGGTCAGCCTGCTACGAGATATCCAGAAGTCCGGTGCCGTAGGTATGCGCCTGATAAAGAACAGGGCCGGCGGTGATTCCACAGTTATTTTCTTTCATGACAAAAATATCAGCCCGGATATTGTTGCCAAACGCCGGGAAGTAAACCGCCTGCTAGGTCTCAACTCTAAGGTCAACTCTGTAAAAGTTACCTACGGACCGGTACCCAAAGATGATCAGGAAATTGCCATGATGACCAATTCCCTGTTGCAGATAATGATTAACCTGGCCACTTATGTGGATGTACCGAAGGAACATATTAAGGAAGGACGTACTCCGCCATCTCGTCCGATTCGTCATTCTGACAATAATGACTGGAGCCTGATTAAAATAAGACACAGCAAGGAAAAACCAGAAGACAGTTTTACTGCCATACAATATCGTGACTACTGGTACTGGATTGATGACCGGGATTTTAAATCCAAACGTACCTTTGGTTTTTTAATGATTATATTTTCTCTGACAGAAACCGGTGGGAAAGAAGGACTGCCTTTAGTCACTATCCCGGCTGGATAAGTTAAAAAGCAAAGACTTGAACCCCCTATGTCCCTCTTTTAAAAAGGGGGATTTAAGGGCTGAAGGTTTTTATTTTCTGGTAACACACACCATCAGGTGTATCAATAGATTCGTATAAGATAAACTCATTTACCCTCCAGTGTATATTCGGTCTGGGCAGGTTTTGCAATACTGAAGGTTTGAGTACAGTTCTGGTTGTTACTTTACGGACAAGTGTTACATGAGGCTGGTAATTTTTCGTTTCATGCTCCAGATTTAGTGTTAAATTAATTTTGTCACTCTGAAGAATAGTCGACAGCAACTGCTGATGCAGTAAAACTAATGACTCCGGTAAGGCCTGCATTCCTATCCAGAAGATATTCTGTTTAAAGGCACCAAACCGGTCAAGTACCAGTTCAAATGGTTTAAAATGCACTTTCTGAGCCTGCCGGATCACATCCTGCTGCTGGTTAATACTCAGCCTGCCCAGAAACAGTAAGGTCAGGTGAAAATTAGTCGGCCTGATAAACCGACCTGAAATATCCAGCTGTTTTCGACAGGCCAGAATTTGCTCCCTGGTGGATTTATCCGGTGCAAGAGCAAAGAAAAAACGACTCATAACCTTATATTATGGCAGATTGGGTATCAAGGAACTGTTTAATTTCCGGGTTAATCTGTTCAAACACATCCACCTT
>JALVDE010000174.1 GCA_027009375.1 Gammaproteobacteria bacterium | reverse complement strand
TATGTCAGTGATATTATCCTTTGCATTATTTTTTCAATTGTTTCTATATTATATTGTTCCAGTATCGGCTTTTCATATTCATATATATTATACATTTCTCCATTAGTATAAATATAAAGCAGGGAACCTAACTTTTCCCGTGGAACCGGCAGCGGCAGATCATGATTTTCAGCCCGTTCCTTTAACCATTTTAGCTGGGTAATCATCCGTCCCTGTGCACTATTATCTGTTTGTTTAAAATGGCTTAAATAACCGTTTAATAACAGGTTACAGTTTTTTATTATATCTAGTCTCTGTTCTTCAGTATCGGCCATTTTATAACTGTGTGACCTCATCCAACAGTTTCTGACTTTCACGGTCTGCATCTTCCAGTGTTAACCAGGTGTCGGGTCGACGACCGTTAAAGATTAAATCATCAACTATTGAAAAAAGTTTTTTTCCCTCAGAATATAAACGAATTAAATATTCAACTTCTACATAATTAGGATAATCCGGCATACATGCCCCAACTGGAGGTTCAATTTTTTCTTCTATAATTAGTTTCTTTAACTTTTCTAATTCTTTAAAAAATCCTTCCCGGTAATTTTCAAGTTCATAACTGGATTTTTTTATTAGCAGTATTAAGGCATCAATAACTCTTACAATATAGGGGAAGTATTCTTTTTTGGTTAGTAAACTCCCTTCATACGTTAGTGATATTATCCGTTGCATTATTTTTTCAATTGTTTCTTTATTATATTGTTCCAGTATCGGCTTTTCATAGTCATATACCGCATAGATTTCTCCTGTGGTATAAATATAAAGCAGGGAACCCAGTTTTTCTTTTGGTACCGGCAGCGGCAGGTCATGATTTTCAGCCCGCTCCCTTAACCATTTTAGCTGAGTGATCATTCTTCCCTGAGGAGAATCATCAGTCTGTTTAAAATGACTTAAATAACCATCTAATAACAAATTGCAGTATTTAATAATGTCCAGACGCTGTTCTTCGGTATTGACCATTTTATAACCGTATGACTTCATCCAGTAGCTTCTGACTTTCCCGGTCTGCGTCCTCCAGTGTTAACCAGTTATCTGGTCGGCGTCCGTTAAAAATAGCATTTGATACAATTCTAAAAAGTTTAATATCTTTTTTATAATTAATATTAAAAATAAAATCAATCTCAATAAAGCTTGGATAATGCGATTTATAGGCTCCCAGAGGCGGATCAATGTCATTTTCATTTAAACGTTTTTGTATATCCCTTAAATCATGAACAAATTCATCTTTATAGCCTTCAAGATTATAGTCTGCTTTTTCTATTAACAGTATTAAGGCATCAATTACCCGTACAATATAGGGAAAATATTCTTTTTTGGTTAGTAAACTCCCTTTATATGTCAGTGATATTATCCGTTGCATTATTTTTTCAATGGTCTCTATATTATATTGTTCCAGTATCGGCTTTTCATATTCATATAGATTATACATTTCTCCATTGGTATAAATATAAAGCAGGGAACCCAGTTTTTCATGTGGAATTGGCAGCGGCAGATCATGATTTTCAGCCCGCTCCTTTAACCATTTTAGCTGGGTGATCATTCTTCCCTGTGCGCTATTATCTGTTTGCTTAAAATGACTTAAATACCCATTTAACAACAGATTACAGTTTTTAATTATATCCAGTCTCTGTTCTTCGGTATCAACCATTTTATAATCGTATGACTTCATCCAGCAGTTTCTGACTTTCATGGTCTGCATCTTCCGGTGTTAACCAGCCATCTGGTCGGCGTCCGTCAAAAATAGCATTTGATACAATTCTATAATATTTTTTTCCTATAGGATCTTGTCTAATTAAACGATAAACGGATATGAAATTTGGGTAATGTGATTTATAGGCTCCCAGAGGTGGATCAATATCAATATCATTTTCGTTTAAACGTTTTTGTATATCCCTTAAATCACGAATAAATTCATCTTTATAACTTTCAAGGTTATAGTCTGATTTTTCTATTAACAATATTAAGGCATCAATAACTCGTACAATATAGGGAAAATATTCTTTTTTGGTTAGTAACCCTCCTTCTTCTGTTAACGTAATTAACCGATCCATTATTTTTTCAATGGTCTCTTTATTAAATTGTTCCAGTATCGGTTTTTCATAATCATAAACCGCATAGATTTCTCCTGTGGTATAAATATAAAGTAGAGAGCTGAGTTTTTCTTTTGGAACCGGCAGCGGCAGGTCATGATTTTCAGCCCGTTCCTTTAACCATTTTAACTGAGTGATCATTCTTCCCTGAGGAGAATCATCGGTCTGTTTAAAATAACTTAAATAGCCGTCTAATAACAGGTTACAGTTTTTTATAATATCCAGTCTCTGTTCTTCGGTATCAACCATTTTATAATCGTATGACCTCATCCAACAGTTTCTGACTTTCACGGTCAGTATCTTCCGGTGTTAACCAGTTATCTGGTCTACGGCCGTTAAAAATCGAATGATAAACTATTAACATTAATTTTTTTAACAGGGGATAATCATCTACTTTATATTTTAATTTAAAGCTGGGATAATACTTCATAAAGGCTCCCAGAGGCGGATCAATATCATTTTCGTTTAAATGTTTTTGTATATCCCTTAAATCATTTATAAACTCAATTTTATAGCCTTCCAGATTGTAGTCTGATTTCTCTATCAACAATATTAATGCATCAATAACCCGCACAATATAGGGAAAATATTCTTTTTTGGTTAGTAACCCTCCTTCTTCTGTTAATGTAATTAACCGATCCATTATTTTTTCAATGGTTTCTATATTATATTGTTCCAGTATCGGCTTTTCATATTCATATATATTATACATTTCTCCATTAGTATAAATATAAAGCAGGGAACCTAACTTTTCCCGTGGAACTGGCAGCGGCAGATTATGATTTTCAGCCCGTTCCTTTAACCATTTTAGCTGGGTGATCATCCGTCCCTGTGCACTTTTATCCGTCTGCTTAAAATGGCTTAAATAACCATTTAATAAGAGGTTACAGTATTTAATAATATCCAGTCTCTGTTCTTCGGTATCGACCATTTTATAACTGTGTGACCTCATCCAACAGTTTCTGACTTTCACGGTCTGCATCTTCCGGTGATAACCAGCTATCTGGGCGGCGTCCGTTAAAAATGGCATCTGCTACCATATAAAAAAGGTTTTCACCCATTGGATAAACATCAATTTTATAATTGACATTAATAAAACTGGGGTAATGTGATTTATAAGCACCTAAAGGTGGATCAATATCATTTTTTTCTACTAATCTTTTTTGAATATCTCTTAAATCGCTTAAAAACTCTTCTTCATGACCTTCTAATTCATAATTCGATTTTTTAATCAACAATATTAATGCATCAATAACTCTTACAATATAGGGAAAATATTCTTTTTTGGTTAGTAAACTCCCTTCATACGTTAGTGATATTATCCGTTGCATTATTTTTTCAATGGTCTCTATATTATATTGTTCCAGTATCGGCTTTTCATATTCATATATATTATACATTTCTCCATTAGTATAAATATAAAGCAGGGAACCTAACTTTTCCCGT
>JALVDE010000173.1 GCA_027009375.1 Gammaproteobacteria bacterium | reverse complement strand
CAGACTGGCAGCAGAATCGGTGGTAAAAAATGGGTTTCCGGTACCGGCAGCAAAAATAACCACTCGCCCCTTTTCCAGGTGACGGATGGCCTTTCGGCGGATATAGTCTTCACAGACCTGATGAATAGGTAAAGCAGACATGACTCGTGCCGCCACACCGTTTTTTTCCAGTGCATCCTGCAGAGCCAGGGAATTAATAACAGTAGCCAGCATACCCATATGGTCACCGGCTACCCGATCCATGCCTGAAGCGGCCAGACCGACACCGCGGAAGATATTACCTCCGCCAATAACAATACCGACCTGAACACCCTGGTCAATCAGGTTCTTAACCTCTTTGGAGATATAGGTCAGAACCTGCGGTTCAATACCAAAATTCTGTTCCCCCATTAAAGCCTCACCGCTGAGTTTTAACAGGATTCTTTGATATTTTACGCTCACAGGCTGCTCCTTTTTATTATTTGGGTCGATATTTGAATTTCTCTGTGCTTTCTGGCCATTAAGACCAGAAAGCGGGAGAGCAGTTAAGCGAAATTAACTGCCGATCTGAGCCATAACTTCTGATGCAAAATCTTCTGATTTCTTCTCAATACCTTCACCCACTTCCAGACGGGTAAAGCCCAGGACTTTAGCATCAGCATCTTTAACCAGTTTTTCAACGGTGATATCAGGATCTTTAACAAAAGCCTGACCCAGCAGAGTATTGTCCTTGATAAAACGCTTGATTTTACCTTCAACAATTTTCTCAATAATATTTTCAGGCTTACCGCTGTTAGCCGCTTCGGCGGCTGCAATTTCTTTTTCCTTGGCCAGTTCAGCGGCATCCAGAGAGGCTTCATCCAGACCTTTAGGATTGCTGGCGGCAACATGCATGGCCACATCCTTAATCAGTTCTTCATTACCGCCCTGCATATCAACCACTACACCAATCTTGGTACCGTGAAGATAAGCGCCCAGCTGACCTTCGGTTTCAAAAGTCACAAAACGACGCACTGACATGTTTTCACCGATTTTGGCGATCATGGTTTTCAGTACCGTTTCTATAGTTTCAGAATCACCTTCATTTAAAGGCATCTGCAGCAGTTCTTCAACATTAGCCGGATTGGATTCTAAAATACGCTTAGCCACAGCGCTGGCAAAATTACCGAACTCATCACCCATGGCAACGAAGTCGGTTTCACAGTTAACTTCCAGCATGACGCCTTTTTTATTGTCATCACTGAATTCTACAACCACTTTACCTTCAGCCGCGATACGACCGGCTTTTTTGTCCGCTTTAGCCAGACCGGTTTTACGCATATGTTCGATGGCCGCATCAATATCACCATCCATTTCAACCAGTGCTTTTTTGCACTCCATCATACCTGCGCCTGTACGCTCGCGCAGTTCTTTTACCATTGCAGCAGTAATTGCCATTGTTCTTTGACCTCTGTTTCTTTAATCAGCAGAAGAGAAAATTCTCAACTTGTTCTGCTCACTAATTTAAATTCTCAATAAAAGTTGTCCGGTTTAAATCACCTGACTTAAACCGGACTTATACACTCTATAATGCTTATGATGTCTGCTTTTCAGCTTCTTCTGAAGCATCCACTTCAACAAAATCATCAGCAACGACTTCAGTACTGGCGGACTTGGCTTCCAGAATGCTGTCAGCCGCAGCCGATGTATACAGATTGATGGCACGAATCGCATCATCATTACCTGGGATAATATAATCAATACCTTCAGCTTTATTGTTGGTATCAACCACACCAATCACAGGAATACCCAGTTTATTGGCTTCCTGAACCGCAATTTTTTCATGACCGACATCAATAACAAACAGAGCCTGAGGCAGATTATTCATATCTTTAATACCGCCCAGACTTTTTTCCAGCTTGTCCAGTTCACGGGAATGCATCAGCACTTCTTTTTTGGTCAGGGTATCAAAAGTACCGTCAGTAGAGGCTTTTTCCAGATACTTCAGGCGCTTGATAGACTGCTTAACTGTTTTAAAGTTAGTCAGCATACCGCCTAACCAGCGATGGTTCACATAAGGCATATTACAGCGAAGAGCCTGTTCTTTAATCGCACGGCTGGCCGCACGCTTGGTGCCTACAAACAGAACCTTGCCGCGCTTGGATGCAACCTGGCTAATAAAGTTCATGGCATCATTGAACATTGGCAGCGTTTTTTCCAGGTTGATAATATGAATTTTATTACGCTCACCGAAAATATATTGACCCATTTTAGGGTTCCAGTAGCGAGTTTGGTGACCGAAATGAACGCCTGCTTCTAGCATCTGGCGCATAGTGACTTTTGCCATAATTTTTGTTCCTTTAAATAAGGGTTGGGATCTCACCCGTATCCCATAAACCAACCCGTTCAATACCTTGCAGTACATCCCGAGCACCCGGATTTATGTGTCGATACAGGTTCGGATTAATTAAATTCACAGGGAATTTAAATGATTATCCCTGAACAGGTGCTACTAACTATATAACCTACATATAACTTTCCACACATATCAGGGCGTGCGTATTATTCCATAAAAGCCTGAAAACAACAATCTTTGTTTGCCTGTAAAAGCAATAAACTTTGAATATCACAGCAATAAAAGAGATAATGCCCCGAACTGAATATAAGAGCCTAATTTGAGCTGCAAAAAGACCTTATGAGTATCAATATAAAAACCCCGGAAGAAATCGAAAAAATGCGCATCGCCGGCAAGCTGGCCGCCGATGTACTGGAAATGATCACCCCTCATGTTCAGGCGGGTATTACCACTGATGAGCTGGATCGGATCTGCCACGATTATATTGTAAATGAACAGCAGGCCATCCCTGCCCCACTGGATTATCATGGTTTTCCAAAATCCATCTGTACCTCCGTCAATAATCAGATCTGCCACGGTATCCCCAGTGACAAGAAGCTTAAAAGCGGTGATATTATCAATGTGGATATTACCGTGATTAAAGACGGTTACCACGGCGACACCAGTATGATGTTTATGATTGGCAAACCTAAAATTCTGGCCGAACGCTTATGTCGGGTCAGTCGAGAATGCTTGTATGTGGGCATAGAAATGGTCAAACCCGGTATTCACCTGGGCGATATCGGCTATGCCATTGCCAGACACGCTGAAAAAGAGAATTTTTCCGTGGTCAGAGAATACTGCGGTCATGGTATCGGGCTTAACTTCCACGAAGATCCCCAGGTACTGCATTATGGCAAACCCGGCACCCGCGAAGTTCTGGAAGAAGGCATGACATTTACCATTGAGCCGATGATTAATGCCGGTAAGCGTCATGTCAGGGTGTTGCCAGATAAATGGACAGTGGTGACCAAGGATCGCAGCCTGTCTGCCCAATGGGAGCATACCATTTTAGTCACCGCTGACGGCTTTGAAATACTCACCCTTCGCGAAGGTGAAACCCGTCCACTTTAACTCTAAAACTGACACAAAAAAACCCAACCTGATGGAAACTTATTGATGGAACTCACTGTCCCGCCAGCCATAGAACTGCTGTTTGATGTTAAAGCACTACAGGCTGAACTGGCTGAAGCCCAGTCACCGGTCATGCCCTTAAAAAATGCCGTTAAATCCATTTACGATACCCAGGTTCAGCAATTTCAGAACCAGCATAACATTGTGCATCTGATCCATGAACGGGCCCAGGCCATTGACATTATACTGACTCTGGCCTGGGATTTTTACCATCTGGGTAATAATGCCTCCCTGGTGGCAGTGGGCGGCTACGGTCGCGGTGAACTGCATCCCTATAGCGATGTCGATCTGCTATTGCTGCACGATGAAGAACATGATCTGGAATCCAATAATCCAGCCAATAAGGAATTTGTGGATAATCTGCATATGTTTATTGCCCTGTTGTGGGATATTGGTCTGGAAATCGGTCATAGTGTACGCACGGTAGAAGAATGTATTAGCGAAGCTGCGGGTGATATCACCATTATCAGCAATTTAATGGAATCCCGCCTGATCACCGGTGAGCCGGCGTTATTTGAACAGCTGACTTCCCAGCTCAGCCCGGACAATATCTGGCCCACCAGGGAATTTACCGAGGCTAAAATTGCGGAAAAACAGCGCCGTTACCGGAAATTTAATGAAACAGCCTATAATCTTGAACCTAATATTAAAGAAGGCCCCGGTGGTCTGAGAGACATTCAGATCATCGGCTGGGTAGCCAAGCGGCACTTTAATGTAGACAGCCTTAAACAGCTTATCGGACATAATTTCCTGACTCCCCAGGAATATGAGCAGCTGGAAAACGGCCAGAATTTCCTATGGAAAATCCGCTTTGCCCTGCATATTTTATGCAAACGTCATGAAGAGCGCCTGTTATTTGATTACCAGCGTGAGCTGGCGGCACAGTTCGGCTATACCGATCAGGAAGGCAAACTGGCCGTGGAATGCTTTATGACCGAGTATTACCAGACCGTTATGGAGCTGGAACGGCTTAATGAAATGCTGCTGCAATATTTTCAGGAAGTCATTATCTATGGTGATTCTGACGCCAAACCACAGAAAATCAACCGCCGTTTTATTAACTACAAAGGTTATATTGCGGCCGCTAACCAGTTTGTATTTCGTAACTACCCCTTTGCGCTGCTGGAAATTTTTTTACTGCTCTGTCAGGATCCCGAGCTTAAAGGTGTCAGAGCCAGTACTATCCGCCTGATCCGGGCACATCGTTACCTGATTGATGACAGTTTTCGTAAAGACCTGCGCTGCCGCAGTCTGTTTATGGAAATTCTGCGCCAGCCCTTCGGCATTACCCATGAAATGCGCCGCATGAACCGCTATGGAGTACTGGCTGAATATATCCCGGAATTTAAAAAAATTGTCGGCCAGATGCAGCATGATCTCTACCATGCCTATACCGTAGATGAACATACACTGAAGGTGTTGCGTAATGCCCGCCGGCTGTTTGTACCAGAACACGATGATGAACTGCCGCTGGCCAGTAAAATTGCCAAAATGATCCCCAAACCTGAACTTCTGTACCTGGCCTGCCTGTTTCACGATATTGCCAAGGGTCGGGGCGGCAACCATGAAATACTGGGGGCCACTGATGCCGAGCAGTTCTGTCAGCGGCACGATTTAAACCTGAGCGATACCCGCCTGGTGAGCTGGCTGGTACGTAACCATCTGGTTATGTCCATGACTGCACAACGTAAGGACATTAATGATCCCGTAGTGGTGCATGAGTTTGCCATGGTCGTCGGGGATCACCTGTACCTGGATTACTTATACCTGCTGACCGTGTCTGATATTCGCGCCACCAGCCCCAAGGTCTGGAACAGCTGGAAAGCCGCCCTGTTAGTACAGCTCTACAACCTGACCCGTATTGCTTTGAACAAAGGGCTGGAAAACCAGCAGGAACAGGACGAAGTCATTAATAATGCTAAAGCCCTGGCTATGGTGCAGCTGACCCGACAGGGCTACAAAGAACAGGCTGTTAATGACTTATGGGCTACCCTGCCTGCTGAATATTTTATTAAACTGCAGCCTGATGAAATCGTCGGACAGACGGCCGCTGTTCTTAAAGGTCTGCAAAGCACAGACAGCACAGATTCAGAAAAGACAAAAAAGACTATTGTTCTGGTCAATAACCATAATCAGCGTGGCGGTACGGAAATATTTGTCTACACACCCAAAAAAGATTATGTGTTTGCCCTGGTCACTTCTATACTGTCCCAGCAGGTGCTGGATGTCTTTGAAGCCAAAACCTTTACCTCGTCCAATGGTTATACCTACCACACTTATTTTGTACTGGATGAGAACGGCGATGCCATTGAAGATCCGCAACGGCGGGACTGTATTCGTCAGTCCCTGGAGGAAAAACTCTCACAGGAACAGTTTGAGTTACCCCAGTCCAGTCAACGACTCAGCCGGACCCAGAAACAGTTCTCTCTGGAAACCAGAGTGCAGTTTGATGAAGATCTGGAACACAACCAGTCCATTATGACCATTACCGCCTCCAATCGTCCGGCACTGCTGTCCCGCATTGGTCAGGCACTTGTGGAACAGAATATTTCCCTGGAAAATGCCAAAATTTCGACTTTCGGGGAAAAAGTGGAAGACGTTTTTGTTATTCGTGATAAAAATCAGCAGATTATTACTGATATTAAGAAGCAGGAACAGATACGGCGCAGTATTATCAAGCGGGTGGATGAACTGGAATAGCCGGCAACAAACTTATATCTGGATAAACTCCAGACCATTGCCGTCCGGATCCCGGCAGAACAGCGCCGGACGGCCGGAACGGCTCATGGTAAAAGCAATATTATGATGCTCAAGGCTGTATTTGATGTTGTCAATATCCTGCACATGAATGGCCAGATGCCGGTCCCGTCCGGCATGTTCCGGTGGGCCGCTATCGGGATAAAACTCCGTTCTGGGCAGCTTTAGCAAATGGATCTGCTGGGTACCGATATCCAGCCAGGCGCCATCAAAGGTCATTTCCGGACGAGCTCGGTTCTGCTGCATACCCAGGATCCGGCAGTAAAAATCAAGGGAAGCCGACAGATCCTGAATGACCAGGCTGCCATGATGTAAAGCAATATAATTAGACGACTTAATCATTTAATTATTGTATTACCATTAAGCAAAATAGCAAAGATCATTTGCCTGTTATGATACTTTTCATTTATAATTCCGCGGTCAGATTTTGAGAGTCAGAGAATGAATCCAGCACTAGAGTTGCTAAAACCATATCCATTTGAACAACTAGCTAAATTAAAACAGTCAATCTATCCCAATGGACAATTAAAACATATTTCCCTTTCCATTGGCGAACCCAAACATGAGCCGCCCGAGTTTGTTTTTGATACTATTAAGGAAAACCTGAATACCCTGGCTCAATATCCAACCACCAGAGGCATGCCCGAATTACGTCAGGCTATTGCTCAATGGATAGAAAAACGCTATCGCTTACCAGAAGACAGAATTGACCCGGAAACCCAGGTATTACCGGTAAACGGCACCCGTGAAGCCCTGTTCGCCTTTGCCCAGGCGGTGATCAATACGAAAGAAAAAGATCCGCTGGTAATTATGCCCAACCCCTTTTACCAGATTTATGAGGGGGCAGCCATACTGGCCGGCGCCACCCCCTATTTTGCCAATGCCTGTGAACGAACTTACTATATTCCGGACTTTGACAGCATCCCAAAAAAAATCTGGAAACATACACAACTGCTTTATATCTGCTCACCGGGTAACCCTTCCGGTGAGGTAATGGATAAAACCCTGTTACAGCAGCTCATTAAAATAGCTCAGTATTTTAATATTATTATAGCCTCGGATGAGTGCTATTCAGAAATTTATCAGGATGAAAGCCGTCCACCGCCGGGACTGCTGGAAGTGGCCAGTGATATGGGCATTACCGACTTTAAAAACCTGATAGTCTTTAACAGCCTGTCCAAGCGCTCCAACGTTCCCGGTCTGCGCTCCGGTTTTGTAGCCGGGGATGCCAATATTATTCAAAAGTTTTTTCTGTACCGGACCTATCACGGTTCAGCCATGCCCTTACCCACCCAGCATGCCAGTATGGCTCTGTGGCAGGACGAAGACCATGTACGTCAGAATCGTGACCGCTACCGTGAAAAATACGAAGCTTTTATAAAAATTCTTGATCCCGTAATCGATATATCCGCACCACCGGGATCCTTTTATATCTGGCTCAAAGTTCCCTGCGGGGATGATGAAAAATTTGCCTCAAAACTGTATGAAGAACAGCATATCACTGTACTTCCCGGCAGTTACCTGTCCAGAACAACCGGTCAGGCCAATCCCGGCCTCGGCTATGTAAGAATTGCTTTAGTGGCACCTTTACAGGAGTGCATTGAAGCGGCTCAACGAATACGCACTTATTTAAAGCGTTACAAGGAATAATTATGACTGATATGCAAGAAGTAATCGAACAGGCCTTTGAAAACCGGGCTGAAATCACTCCGGCCACGGTGGATACCCATGTAAAAGAAGCCGTATCGGAAGCTATTCAAATGCTTGATACTGGTCGCCTGCGGGTTGCTGAAAAGATTGACGGTGACTGGGTCGTTAACCAGTGGCTGAAAAAAGCCGTTTTACTGTCTTTCCGTATTGAAGACAACCATTTTATGAAAGGCGCTTCCACTAATTACTTTGACAAGGTGGAATCCAAGTTCCAGGACTTTAACTCCAGAGATTTTCGTGAAGCCGGTATTCGTGTTGTGCCTCCTGCCACCGTTCGTAAAGGTGTTTATATTGCTCCGGGCGTTGTGCTAATGCCGTCTTACTGTAATATTGGTGCCTATGTGGACAGCGGTACTATGGTCGATACCTGGGCAACGGTCGGCTCCTGTGCACAGATTGGTAAAAACGTACACCTTTCCGGTGGCGTTGGCCGGCCCCACCATTATTGAAGACAACTGCTTTATCGGCGCCCGTTCTGAAGTGGTTGAAGGTGTCATTGTAGAAGAAGGCTCAGTTATTTCTATGGGCGTATATATTGGTCAGAGTACCCGTATCTATAACCGTATGACCGATGAAATTACCTATGGCCGCATTCCAGCCGGTTCAGTAGTCGTATCCGGTAACCTTCCTTCTGCAGACGGTAAATACAGTCTGTACTGTGCAGTTATTGTTAAGCAGGTGGACGCTAAAACGCTGGGTAAAGTTGGTATTAACGAATTACTGCGTAATATTTAATACTCGGTTCTACTGCCAGGTTACAAAAGTTACTACAAAAAACCCGCAATATGCGGGTTTTTTCATTATTTAAATCAGGAAACAAGCATGATCACTTTATACGGTATTCCCAATTGTGATACAGTCAGTAAAGCCAGAAAATGGCTGGCGGCCAGAGGTATAGAATTTCAGTTCCATAATTTTAAAAAAGACGGACTGGACAGAGACACTTTACAGAACTGGGTCAAACAGCTGGGCTGGGAAGTTCTGCTAAACAAACGGGGCATGACCTGGCGTAAACTGTCAGATGAGCAGAAAAAAGACCTGGACGAGGCCAAAGCCATCAATATCATGCTGGAAAATACTTCCATTATTAAACGCCCGGTACTGGATATTGACGGCCAGTTTCACGTTGGCTTTAAGCCTGAGCAATATGAACAGATTGTAGCGTAAATTTTACCCCTTCCATGCTGTATGGTACTCCCCAGCTTTGCAGATTGACACTTGACCTGTTTTCGGACTATATTAGGTCATATTAAGGGAATATACTTATGAAACTTTCGAATCAAATTAAACCAATCAGTTATCTTAAAGCTCATGCTGCAGATATTGTACGTAACCTGTCAGATCAGGATGCTCCTCTGGTCATTACCCAGAACGGCGAAGCCAAGGTCGTATTACAGAACATCGAAAGCTATGAGCAAACCCAGGAAACTATGGCCCTGCTGAAGATTCTTGCACTTGGCTCTCGTCAGATTGAAGAAGACAAAGTTCAGAAAGCCGGTGATGTCATTCAGCGACTTAGAGACCGGAACAAGCACCGTTAATGACTTTTCAGGTATTTCTGACCGATGATGCCACACGGGATCTGGAAGCTCTCTATGACTACATTGAGTCCCACGATGCACCGGGAAAAGCGGATTATGTTCTCGATCAAATTGAGAAAGTATTTTCAAGCCTCTCTGAAAACCCGGAACGAGGAACCTGGCCAAAAGAACTACTGACTGTCGGGATTCGAGAGTACCGTGAGGTATTTTTCAAACCCTACCGCATTATCTACCGGATAATAGCTGAACATGTTTACGTTATGGTAATTGCCGACGGCCGTCGCGATATGCAGACATTACTGCAGCGTCGTCTTTTGCAGGCATAACCTCCTTTTAAAGAACCTTATCCAATACAAAATGAATAATATGCCCGAATTAAGCCCTACTATTGAACTGGCCCGACAACTGATTAATATCGACTCTGTGACTCCCGATGATAAAGGCTGTCAGGAAATTATGATCCAGCGGCTGGAAGCCATTGGTTTTGATATACAGCGCCTGCGTTTTGGCGAAGTCGATAACTTCTGGGCCAGGCGCGGTCAGAGCAAACCGCTGTTTGTATTTGCCGGACACACGGATGTGGTGCCCAGCGGCCCTGTGGAAAACTGGAATACCCCGCCGTTTGAAACCACCATTATTGACGGCCAGTTATACGGCCGCGGGGCCGCCGACATGAAGGGTTCCCTGGCCGCCATGGTCACCGCCTGCGAACGCTTTATTAAACAGCACCCGGACCATAGCGGCGCCATAGGCTTTTTAATCACCAGTGATGAAGAAGGTCCGGCCATTGACGGTACGGTTAAAGTGGTCGATTACCTGCGTGAACATAACGAGCCTATTGATATGTGTCTGGTGGGCGAGCCGTCCTGCACATCCGAGCTGGGAGATACCATTAAAAACGGCCGACGGGGTTCACTGGGTGCCATACTGACCATACACGGCACCCAGGGCCATGTCGCCTACCCTCACCTGGCTAATAATCCTATTCATCTTGCCGTGCCGGCTCTGACTGAACTGACTCAGACTGAATGGGATCAGGGCAATGAATTTTTTCCACCCACCAGTTTTCAGATCTCCAATATCCATTCCGGCACCGGAGCCACCAATGTGATCCCCGGAGATATTGAAATACAGTTTAATTTCCGCTTTTCCACAGAGTTAAACCAGGAAAAAATTACCGCCTGGGTCGAAAAAATACTTAATTCCTACGACTTTGATTATGATATTCAGTGGACCTTATCCGGCAACCCGTTTCTGACCGACAAAGGCGAACTGGTGGATGCTGCCGTTGAAAGCATTAAAGACATTACCGGTATTGATACTGAACTCTCAACGGCCGGTGGTACTTCCGATGGGCGTTTTATTGCCCCCACCGGGGCACAGGTCATTGAATTAGGGCCACTTAATGCCACCATACACAAGGTTAACGAGTGTGTAGCCGTTGCTCATCTGGACAGGTTATCCCTGATTTATGAAAAAATTCTGGGTAAACTTCTTATTAAATAAGACGGATAAAACTATCAGCTAAAAAGACATTTCCATACAGCTATTACCAGAAAAAAGAGAATAAGATGAAAATTTTAGTGACCGGCGGAGCCGGATACATAGGCAGCCATACCTGCGTAGAATTATTAAACAGCGGTTATGAAGTCGTGGTGGTTGATAACCTCTGCAATTCCAGTAAAGAATCCCTGAACCGGGTAAAAACCATTACCGGTAAATCAGTCAGTTTTTACAAACAGGACATTCTGGATGAAAGCGGTTTAAGCCGGGTGTTTGATGAGCATGATATTGATGCCGTTATCCATTTTGCCGGACTCAAAGCCGTAGGCGAATCAGTGGAAAAACCGCTGGAATATTACCAGACCAATCTAACCGGTACTCTGGTACTATTTAAAGTGATGCGCGATCATAATGTTAAAAACTTTGTATTCAGCTCATCAGCCACCGTATACGGTGATCCGCATACCGTTCCTATTAAGGAAAATTTTCCCCTTTCTGCAACCAATCCTTATGGCCGTTCCAAACTGATTATTGAAGAAATATCCCGGGATCTTTATATTGCCGATCCCCAGTGGAATATTGCCCTGCTGCGTTACTTCAATCCTGTTGGTGCACACAAATCCGGTCTGATTGGTGAAGATCCTAATGGTATTCCCAATAACCTGGTGCCTTATATTTCCCAGGTTGCGGTAGGCAAGCGGGAAAAACTGTCGGTATTCGGTGACGACTACAATACGCCTGACGGCACTGGTGTGCGCGATTATATTCATGTAGTAGATCTGGCGGTTGGTCATATTAAAGCCCTGGAAAAACTCAACAGCAAACCGGGCCTGGTGGTTTATAACCTGGGTACCGGTCAGGGTTACAGCGTTCTGGAAATGGTGCGCGCCATTGAAAAAGCATCCGGGAAAAAAGTACCCTATCAGATTGTAGCTCGGCGTCCCGGCGATATTGCACAATGCTTTGCCGATCCGAGCTTTGCCCTGCAGGAAATCGGCTGGAAAGCAGAACGTGGCCTGGACGAAATGGCTGAAGATACCTGGCGCTGGCAGAGTAATAATCCTGACGGTTACTCTAACAGCTAACTTTATTCAATGCGGGCCAATGCCCGCATTCCCCTTAAATTTGCCTGCCATCAGTTTTTTCCTACAAACCCTGATTTATTTAGGTTTAAATAGCATTTTTTCTTTCCTGCTCGTTTAAACTTGACTGATGTCAATGATATTTTTGTCGTTACAATAGATACTTTTTTACGGTTATATGCAAACCGATCTGACCAATTTAAATACAGTAAAAGCAATACAAGAAACTCGAAAAAAACCATAATAATCTTGCCCAGGTCCAATGATAAGGAGAAAAGACCATGAGTGAAGTGTTTACAAAAACCATGGCCAGAAATATCTTTTACGGGGGAAGTATCTTCTTCTTCCTGTTACTTCTGGCCCTAACCTTTGACACGCAGGGAGTGCTGCCCGAG
>JALVDE010000172.1 GCA_027009375.1 Gammaproteobacteria bacterium | reverse complement strand
GCCAGTCAAAGCCGTATTCCTGTGCAAGTTTTTTGATCAGATCATCATATTTGGATATTGCATTATCATTCAGGTCACGTTTGTCTGCATCAAATAATTTACGGGAATTTTTAAAAAACTTATTAAAGGTAATATTGTAAAATAAGCCTTTGTATTCCTTTTTAATATATTTATTAAGAGCGGCCAGCAGTTTCGGGTTATTTTTGCGTACCAGCCAGCGGTGTCCCTGTTCACCGCTTAGAGGCATTGGAGCCTGTATTTTTGAGTGCCAGCTCTGTTCAATGGCAACAATATGGGAATCGGCCACTGTCAGGTCAAATTTACCGTCAATTACTTCCCTGATAATTTCCTCTGTTTCCATGGTTTCGGGGACGGTGTTAATAGTAAAACCAATATTTCGGTTTTTAAGTTGTTCCTGTAATTTAACCAGGGTGTTCCAGTAGGAACTGCTCTGTCTTACATAAAAGCTTCGACCCTGCAACTGGGTCAGATCTTTAATGGGTTTATCATCCTGTCTCTGTACAATAAGTTCCTGAACAAACAGATAAGGTTGAGTAAACAGAACCGGTAGTTTTTCCCGTTCAGGTGTTTTTATTAATCCTGCAGAAATAATATCGCCATAGCCCTGCTCAAGCCACTGAATCATTTCCTGAAAATCACTGGCTACCAGTACTTTGAGTTTAACTTTCTGCTGTTTGGCAAATTCCCTGATGAGCTCATACTCAAATCCCATAAGCTGGTTTTTCCATAAAAAATAAGTGGAAGCATTATTTCGGGTAATTAACCTGAGCTGTTTATTTTTTTTAATAGTATCCAGGTCGCCCAGCTGTATGTCCTGAATATACTGAGTCAGTTTCTGGCTGGTAATGTATTCATCCAGGTGTTTAAGCAGTTCCAGATTGTTTTTTCTTACGGCCCAGCCTACAGGGCGCTCTGGAGTCAGAGAAAGGGCGGCTTTAATATCATTACGTTGGGTTAGAAACAGGGTCAGGCGATTACTGTCTTCTATAACGCCATCCAGTTCACCCGAAACAACCTTGTTGAACTTCTGTTCTTCGGTGATACTGTCATCCAGTTCAACTATGTTAAGTTCTGGATTTTCCTGCTTTAATTTTTGTACGGTATCCCAGTATGTAGTCTGTTTTCGAACCCCGATTTTCATATTTCCGAGGTTTTTTCGGTTTAGTTTTTTGGTAAAAGACTGGGAAACAATGAGTTTTTCACTGGCATAAGTAACAGGAATAGTAAAATTTATGAGCTCTTTTCTAGCGTCGGTAATGTTCAGATTGGCAACAATAACATCACCCAGACCTTCATTAAGAGAAGGGATTAAATTACTGAATTCTTTTACGGTAATAAAGACCGGTTTGAGTTTATGAAACCGGGCAAAATCAATAATAAACTTTAATTCACTGTTATATGTAATGGGTTTATCTTTAGTAACCGGGTTGTACTTAAAGGAATGGGGGGCAATAATGCGCAGTACACCGGAGCGTTTAATAGTCGGCCAGTCGGCTTTGGAATATTGACTGAAGGTGACTGGAGCGCTGTTTTCTGTTCTATTATCGGATGAAGAAGTAAAGTGCTCTGAAACGGATTGACTGGTGGTTGTATTGGAGTCGGTGTCGTTGCCTTTATCACCACAACCCGTTAATAGAAACAGAAAAATAAGGCTAATTAAAAGATTAACCACAGAATAATAGTTAAAGTTTTTACCGCTGGTACGCATTTACTGCTTAACCGCCATGGCTACGGTATAGGTCTTTCCCTGCTTAACTTTTTTATAGTTGCCGAAAAGCTCCTTGAAGGAGCGTTCTATGTATTTGCGTATGCCGCTGATGGTGACAACATAAAAACGTCCACCCGGTTCAAGATGCTGCAGGGCATCATAAAGAAACAGGCTCAATAGTTCATTGCCCACCTTGGCGGGTATATTAGAAACAATCAGGTTAAAACGTCGCTTGCCTATCTGATTGAGGCCGTTACTTAAAAAAGCTTCGCAGTTTTCCAGCCTGTTTAATTTTATATTTTTATTGGTGTAATCAATAGCAACAAAGTCCTTATCCACAAGGGTTGTTTTACCCTGCGGTGCCAGTTTGGCAATGGTTAAACCTAAAGGACCATAGCCGCAGCCGATATCCAGGCAGTTATCATCACTTTCCACCTGGATATGATCCAGCATTAGCCGGGAACCCTCATCAATGGCTTTGGGTGAAAAAAGCCCCCAGGTGGTCGCAAACTGCATGGGAACGCCACAAAGTTCGGTTTTAATGAGCATATCCTGGCGAAATTGTTCAAGTTCCTGAAAATAACGGCTTTTGGGAGGCATAATAATCCTGAATTTAAGCTTGAAAGTGCTTATTATCATGGGGCAGGGTATTAGTGTCAAACACCCTGCGTATTACAGGTTTATGGCAATAAATTAAGCAGTAAATAGCCATCGGTTGGTTTCAGATAGTGATCACCCGGTGTCATAATAATTTCTGCTCGTTTTCCTATTGCGGGTACAAATGCCATATTCTGGCTGTAGGAAGGTACAAAAATATCACCTTTCATAATGGAACCGTCAGCTCTGATAATTGAGGTATAAAGAATATTCGGATGAGGCTGGCGGTTAAGCCAGAACAGGAAATAATTCTCTTTTTCCCGGCCTAACTGTTTAAACAGCCGTTTTGAGGCATCCAGTTCTTTTATTCCGGCGATGGGTGCCATAAAGCCCAAAGGGGTATCCTTGGTCAGTCGGGCAAATTCTGCTATTGGGGTGCCCAGATGCGGAGAAGCGATGGTGATTAACTGCACAACGGGTAAATCCGGGTTATGAACCAGAGACAGGCGGGCCACCACACCACCGGCAGAATAGCCAATTAGATGTATCATCTGGTCAGGAAAGCGCTGGTGAATATCCTTTAAATACTGGCTAAGTAAATCAGCCTGTATTTCTATGGGAGCATCAGAGGGTAGTTCTGCAGTTACCAGCTGACGGGGTGACTGGTTATCCAGCCCCTGTCCGGGAAATGCCACATTACCCTGGACAGGTAAATAATAGCCTGCATCGCGCCAGCCATGAGTCGCCAGTATGTTTATAATCCCTGATTTACGCCAGATATTGCTGGAGCTGTGAAAACCATGTACCAGTACGGCAATATCTGCCAGTGCAATAGCAGGAATTAGCAGCAGGCTTAACAGGAAGGCTTTACTCAGATTACGAATCATGACAATATCCTTTTTACGAATTCATAAATAAACAGGTTTGCTTAAAGTTTACAGGACTGTTACGACTTTATCACTCATCAGGGAAGTTTTTAATGTCGGAAATCAATAAATTATGATTCAGAAACTGAATGAAAAATTTGCACATAACAAACAGGTTAAATTTTTAAAGTCCCCGGAAGGTTTTATTCTGATGGACATTGACAACCCGATGGCTAAAGCCCGTATCAGTCTTTATGGAGGTCAGTTGCTTGATTTTCAACCACATAGTCAGTCTGAGCCGGTATTTTGGCAAAGTAAAAAAGCTGTATATAAACAGGGAAAAGCCATACGGGGAGGCGTTCCAATATGCTGGCCCTGGTTTGGAGCTATCAAGTCAGGAGACAAAAGCCCTGGCAATGATATTAAATTGCCTGCTCATGGTTTTGCACGGATCTCCAACTGGAAGGTGAAATCTGTTACCACCCTAAAAGATGAAACTACTGAGGTGATGTTAAAACTACCCTGTGAATCGCTTTGTGAACAATATCTGAAACTGCAAAGTAATTTTGAAGCCAGACTGAGTTTACGCATTGTCATTGGTGAGCAGCTGAGCATGGAACTGATCACAAAAAATACCGGCAAATACCCGGTTCGTATTAGTGAAGCCCTGCATAGTTATTTCAAAATTACTGATATTCACGATGTTGTTATTAAAGGACTTGATAATACGGACTATATTGATAAGCTGCTGAACAACCATGTATTCAGACAGGGCGGAGATCTGGTTCTGGAGACGGAAACAGACCGGATTTACGTGGATACCAGTTCTAGTATTGCAATTGTGGATAAGCAGTTAAACAGAACCATTGAAATTTCCAAAACCGGATCTATGTCAACTATTATCTGGAATCCATGGGAGCAAAACTCCAAAGCTATGGCTGATATGCCGGATAAGGGCTGGCAGTCCATGGTGTGTGTTGAGGTTGCAAATACAGCCGACAATGAGGTGCTGGTTCAGCCCGGTGAGACACATAAAATGATGATGCAGATTGAGATCAGGTAAGAAGTATAATTATTGGCTAATATTAGTATTCTCTTTACTTTTAAAACCTGATTAGGCTAGTATGTAAATATACGTTTTCCTAATTAACAGTGTGATATGGAGAAGCACATGGACAAACAAACAAGTGATAAATTAAATGATACTCTGGGGAAAATGGGCGCTATGGGTGCCGATGAAAAAGCCAGAAAATCCAGCCCGAAATCATCCTCGGACAGTGGCTTTTATATGGTTATGCTGGCTTTAGTGGTTGGCATGGGCTTTTATATTTCTTATGACATCAATCAGCGTTATGGAGATGAATATTTAGTCTATGGCAATGCGAACAGCGGTGCCGCTGCAGATATTAAGGCATTATCTAATGCACCGATTATTGTCAATATTGAAAAAATTAAAACCGTTGAGGTAGTTCCTGTAGCGACTGTGCCTGCAACTGAAGACACTCCTGAAGCCGTCGTTGTAGAAAAAGTGATTAAGAAAACGACGGTAACAACTGCCATTGTTCCTGTTCCTGTTCCTGATACAGAAAATGCAGAAAAAACAGCTTCAGAAGCAGCAGAAGCAAATAATGCCGCTCCGCAAGAAGCGCCGCAGGCTGTAGCTGATGTTTCGACTGATAATACTGTAACTGCGGATACCGCAGAAACGCCTGCTCAAGCTGCATCACCTGTTGCAGAAGAGAGTACTGACACCAGTAAAGCATCAGCCCCGGAAACAGCAGCAGCACCAGCACCAGCACCAGCATCTGTACCTGCTGTTGAAGCTGTAGTGGTTGAAGAGCAGGTTACAGCCGTACCTGCTGCTCCGGTTGCAGCACAGGCACCTGCACCTGTTCCCCCTCAGCCTGCGTATGATCCTTATGCAAATCCATATGCGGCACAACCCTATGGCAATCCATACGGTAATCCATATAACGGTCAATATAATAATGCCAGTCCATATCCACCGCAGGGTGGTTATCAGCCCGCACCACAGGGTTATGGTAATCCAAACCCCTATGGCTATGGTTATCCCTATTACGGTCAGTAATAACTTTATACAGCGACCTGTCTGATGTTGGTCTGACAGGTCGTATGTATGTGCCATGAGTACCGCTCAGTCAGATATTCTTTTATGTACCATTAATGCCAGTTATATTCATGCTTCTTTCGGGCTGCGTTATTTATACGCCAATATGCCTGATGAGTTACGGCAAAAATCGGCTATTATTGAGTTTACCACCCATTTAAGACCGGCAGATATTGTTGAAAAGATACTGCTTAAAAATCCCAGCATTATCAGTTTTGGTGTTTATATCTGGAACACCGTACACTCCACTGAAGTCATCCAGCTTCTAAAAATCATTGCACCAGACATTAAAATTATTATAGGCGGTCCAGAAGTTTCCTATGAATACACTCAGCAGAAAATTTATAAACTGGCCGACCATCTTATAACCGGAGCAGGGGACACCGCTTTTGGGCAATTATGTCATCTCCTGTTAAACGAGCAAAATAATACCCTGGAAATTCCAAAAGTTTTTGAGCATCAGGAACCGCCCCTGTCTGAACTAAAACTGCCTTATCAGTACTATACTGAAGAAGATATTAAAAACCGGGTTATCTATGTTGAAGCGTCCAGGGGATGTCCATTTAAATGTGAGTTTTGTCTGTCGGCACTGGATAAAACCTCTCTGCCTTTTGATATTGATGTATTTTTATCTGAAATGGATAAGCTATATCAGCGAGGTGCCAGAAATTTTAAGTTTGTGGATCGAACCTTCAATCTGAAAACTGAGACCAGTCTTAAAATCCTGAACTTTTTTCTTGATCGACTGGATGATCGACTGTTTCTGCATTTTGAAATTATACCGGATCGTCTGCCGGAACCATTAAAAGCCACCATTCAAAAGTTTCCACCCGGCTGCCTGCAGTTTGAAATTGGTGTGCAGACCTTTAACCAGAAGGTACAGAACTTAATCAGCCGCAAACAGGATAATGACAGAACCATGGCTAACCTTAAATGGCTAAGAAACCAGTCAAATGCCCATATCCATGCGGACCTGATCTTTGCCTTACCCGGTGAGGATATCAAAAGCTTTGCCCGGGGCTTTGATACCCTGTATAAACTCAGACCGCATGATATACAGGTCGGTATTCTTAAACGGCTCAGAGGTACACCGATAATTCGGCATACTGACCTGTATCAGCTTAAATTTGATACTACAGCACCGTATAGTATTCTTTCCTCTTCATTGGTGGATTTTCTAACGGTTCAGAAAATGGTGCGTTTTGCCCGCTACTGGGAGTTAATTGCCAATAGCGGCAAGTTTCAGCATAGCCTGGAAGCCTTTCTCGAAAAACATTCTTTTTATCGTTTTTATGCCTTTTCTGACTGGCTGTATCATTATTCCGGTAAAACTCACCAGATTTCACTTAGAAAATTATTTGATTATCTATACTATGGTTTGATTCAAAATGAACGCTACGATAGAGATTATAATATTACAAAACAGGACGTTATTGAGCGGCTGTTAATGGATTATCAAAATTCAGGGCTTAAAGGACTGCCTGAGTTTTATAAGCATCTGTCATAATTACTCCTTTATACAATAAGTTTTGAATTAATCTAATGACATTTCGCTCATTTTGTACTTTAATAATGGCATATTTTTAATACAGCAGGAGCCGATATGTTTCAGGTACGTATTCATGGAAGAGGCGGGCAGGGTGTAGTGTCCGCTTCGGAACTTTTATCTGTTGCAGCGTTTGAAGAGGGCAAATATTCACAGTCCTTTCCCAGCTTCGGTTCAGAAAGAATGGGGGCTCCGGTGCAGGCCTTTGCCCGGGTTAGTGACAAGCCGATTACTACCCGGGAGCCTGTTATGGAACCTGACATGCTTATTATTCAGGATCCCACCCTGTTTCTGGCAGTCAATGTGTTTGAAGGTGCCAATACTGATGGTTATCTGCTGATAAACAGTGCTAAAACTCCTGAAGAGCTGGGTATTGAAGATATGACTAATCAGTATCCGCCTAATCATGTTATGACCCTACCGGCGACTGAGCTGGCTATGAAATACATTAAACAGCCCAAACCCAATACTATCTTACTGGGTGCTTTTGCTGCTCTCACACAGATTGTACATATGCCCGCGCTGGAAAAAGCCATTTTAGACAAATTTCCCAAACGTATTGCCGATCCCAATATTACGGCAACCAAAGCCGGTTATAATCTTATTATTCAGAAACTAGAACAAGCACAGGAGGCCTGATCCATGTTACAACAAATCAGCGGTTCCATTGCAGTGGCTGAAGCGGTGGCACTTTGCCGTCCTGAAGTCGTGCCCTGTTATCCTATTACCCCGCAGACCCATATCGTGGAGCATATCAGTACTCTTGTTAAAAGCGGTCAGTTAAAAAACTGTACCTATGAAAATGTGGAATCAGAGTTTGCCTCCATGAGCCTTTGTATCGGAGCATCGGCAGCCGGTTCCAGAACCTATACCGCCACTGCCAGCCAGGGTTTATTATTTATGATGGAAGCGGTTTATAACGCCTCCGGTCTGTCTTTACCTATTGTTATGACCCTGGGTAATCGTGCCATTGGTGCGCCTATTAATATCTGGAATGATCATTCCGATGCCATGTCAGTGCGTGATGCCGGCTGGATCCAGTTGTTTGTTGAAAGCAATCAGCAGGCGCTGGATGTACATATACAGGCCTTTAAGCTGGCTGAGGCACTGAGTCTGCCGGTTATGGTCAATATGGATGGTTTTATTCTCACTCATGCCATCACCCGCGTTGATATGCCCACTCAGGAACAGGTGGACCAGTTCCTGCCGCCTTTTGTTCCAAGACAAAAACTGGATACAGAAGCACCACTTTCTATCGGTGCCATGGTAGGACCTGATGCGTTTACTGAAGTACGTTATCTGGCTCATCATAAACAGAAAGAAGCACTCAGCATTATTGAACAGCAGGCAGAAGAGTTTCAGGGTATTTTTGGCCGGGATTCTGGTGGTTTAATTAAATCCTATTATGCTGAAGACGCTGAAATTGTTTTTGTGGCCATGGGATCAGTAATAGGCACTATGCAGGAGCTGGTAGAAGAGCTGCGTGAAGAAGGCCATTCTGTGGGTATTTTGAGTATACGTTCATTCCGGCCATTCCCGGCTAATGCTATTGATAAAGCACTGGCCAATACCAGACATGCAATTATCTTTGAAAAGAGTTTCGCTGTGGGCATGGGCGGTGTTCTGGCCAGTGAAATACATATGGCAACCGTAGCTAATGATCTTAAGATAAGTTCGGTTATTGGTGGACTTGGCGGTCGAACCATTACCAAAAAATCACTGCGCAAGATTATTGAGTCAGCCATGCAGGATGAACTGGATACTGAAGTCTTCCTGGATCTTGAGGGAACTACGGTAGTACGGGAACTCAGACGCCAGCAGGAAGAACAGAATTCCGGTCCGGTAGCAGAAAATATTCTCAGAGACATGGGCGTAGTTTCAGCTTCTAAAACACATTAATTTGAATGATCAGGGTTAATCAATGAGTAATCAGGACAGCAATACCGATATCCCTTGCGAACAGCAAACAGTAAAATTTTATCAGACCGGTACCTTTACCGTGGGTAATCGGTTACTGGACGAAGGATGTCGAACTGTACAGGCCACTGCAGAACGGGCCAACTCCCTGGATTCCGGCCATCGAGCCTGCCAGGGCTGTGGTCAGGCACTTGGGGCGCGTTATGCACTGGATGCCGCTATGCGGGCTACAGATAATAAAATCATTGCCGCTAATGCGACAGGCTGTCTGGAAGTGTTTACCACTCCTTATCCTGAAACTGCCTGGTCCATCCCCTGGGTGCATTCACTGTTTGGTAATGTAGCTGCAGTAGCATCGGGTATTGCGGCCTCTTTAAAAGCCAAAGGTGATACGACTACCCGGGTGATTGCCCAGGGCGGTGACGGCGGTACAACGGATATTGGCTTTGGCTGTCTGTCCGGTATGTTTGACCGTAATGATGATGTACTTTATATCTGTTATGACAATGGCGGTTATATGAATACCGGAGTGCAGCGCTCCAGCGCTACCCCCCCGGCCGCACGTACTGCGACGACTATGCCGGTAGGTGATAATCCAGGCAGTTCATTTACTACCGGTAAGTTTTTACCTGCCATAGCGATGGCCCATGAAATTCCCTATGTCGCTACGGCTTCAGTACATGATCTGCACGACCTGGAGCGTAAGGTTGAAAAAGCCATGACCTTCAGAGGCGCCCGTTATATTCAGATCAATGTTCCCTGTCCTCTGGGCTGGGGCAGTCAGCCTGCCCTGACCATAAAACTATCCCGCATGGGCGTAGAGTGCGGTCTGGTGCCTTTATTTGAGGCTGAAAACGGTAAACTAACTGATTCTACTAAAATCCGCTATCGTATTCCTGTGGAAGATTATCTAAAGCTGCAGCGCCGCTTTGCTCATGTATTAAAGCCGCAGAATACCCACCAGCTGGATGCCATCAGACAAATTGCAGAAGATAATATAAAACGTTACAACCTGGTCTAACACTCATCAGCAGAACCGTATCGGATAAATAACTATGACCGTACAACACAAACCCTTTGCCATTACTCTGGATGTCGGCAGCAGTCATCTTAATAAAACCGGCAGCTGGCGTTCCATGCGTCCTGTTTATGTGGACAGACTGCCGCCCTGTAATAAAACCTGCCCCAGCGGTGAAGATATTCAGGGCTGGTTGAGCCTGGCGGAAGAAGAAAACTACGAAGCGGCCTGGCGACTGCTGACTCGAGACAACCCGTTTCCTGCCATTATGGGACGGGTCTGTTATCACCCCTGTGAAGGTGCCTGTAACCGGGGACAGCTGGATTTACCGGTGGGCATCAACTCAGTTGAACGCTTTATTGGTGAACAGGGTTTAATTCATAACTGGCAGTTTGAAGCCGGGGAAGATACCGGTAAAAAAGTGATGATTATTGGCGCCGGTCCAGCGGGCTTGTCGGCGGCCTACCATCTGCGTCGTTTTGGACATGCAGTTACGGTTTTTGAAGCGGCTGAAAAACCCGGCGGTATGCTTCGCTATGGTATTCCCAAGTATCGTCTGCCACGTGAAAAGCTTAACGCTGAAATATACCGTATTGAAGATATGGGTGTAGAAGTAAAGCTTAATCATAAGATTGAGGATATCGAAGCTACTAAAAAGTCGGGCGGCTTTGATGCAGTGCTAATCTGTGTGGGTGCGCAAAAATCAAATATGATAGAGTTTGAGGGTGATGCCGGTATTCCCATTCTGGATGCCTTAAAGGTATTGCGAGATACGGAACTGGAACAGCCTAATCAGCTTATTGGCCGGGTGGTTGTTTACGGTGGTGGTAACTCGGCAATGGATGTGGCCAGAACCGCTATTCGTCTGGGTGCTCAGGATGTTAAAGTGATCAGCCGTGAAGATCCGGATAATATGACGGCACATAAATTTGAAATTCAGGAAACCATTGAAGAAGGAGCAGAGGTTGTTAATCTAAGAACCATTAAATCCGTCAATGGTCATGAAATTACCCTGGAAATCATGAAAATCAGTGAGCAGCATCATTCCGGTCATTTAAGAGTGGTCGGAACCGGTAATTATGAAACCATTGAAGCCGATGTTCTGGTTCTGGCTATTGGTCAGAATGTTGATCCCGCCTTGTTTTCTAAAACACCGGATATTGAGCTGGATAGTCATGTCATTAAAGTAGATGCCATTATGCAGACCACCCAGGAAGGTGTCTTTGCTGCCGGTGATGCGGCACCGTCTCAGCGCTCTGTTACTTCGGCTCTTGGTCACGGTAAGAAAGCGGCCCGGGCCATTAACGCCTGGCTGGACGGCAAAGTCTATCAGCCGGCCCCGCAAAATGAAATCGCCAGTTTTGACAAAATGGAACCCTGGTATTACAGCGATGCGCCAAGGACCGTGCAACCCCATCTGGATGCTGTGCGCCGTCGTAACGGTTTTGCAGAAGTGGTGGGGGATCTGGATATTGAACATGCCAAATATGAAGCCCGCCGTTGTATGTCCTGCGGCAATTGTTTTGAATGTGATAATTGTTACGGGATCTGCCCTGACAATGCCATCCGTAAACTTGGGCAGGGTAAGGGCTATGAGTTTAAATATGATTACTGCAAGGGCTGCGGTATGTGTGATGCAGAATGTCCCTGCGGGGCAATTAATATGATCCCGGAAGACATATAATTAAGAATATTTTTTCTTTGAAGTTAAGTATTTCGAAAATTATCAGGATGCGTTAAACTCATTTAATTCATAATAATAAAATATAGATTTTCTTAGAACAGGCGGATTTATCGCCTGTTTTGCTTTATCCGGCAGCATAAAATAATTAAAAAAACATTTTCATAAAGGAGAAAACTTGAAAATGGCACAAGAAAAAGTAGTGGATGCTGCAGCCACAGCCGAACCGGTTGATGTAGTTAAAGAAGTTACCAATTTAATGGATCCGGATAATACCAGTCAGTTGTTGCAGGCCGGTATGGATCTGCTGATGCAGTATGGCCCCAAACTGCTGGCCGCCATTGTCATATTTTATGTCGGTAAACTGCTTTCCAAATGGCTCAAACGTCTGGTGACCCGGATGATGACTAAAGCCAGTGTTGATCCGTTGATTGTCAGCTTTACCAGTTCTCTGGTTTATATGGCTATGATGGTTTTTGTCGTTGTTGCCACACTGGGGCAGGTGGGGATCCAGACCACATCCTTTATTGCTATTTTAGGTGCTGCCGGCCTGGCTATTGGTCTTGCTCTGCAGGGTTCACTGTCCAATTTCGCGGCCGGCTTTCTGTTAATTATATTTCGCCCCTTTAAAGTGGGTGATGTTATTGAAGCGGCCGGGGTAACAGGCAAAGTAGATGAAATTCAGATATTTACCACTACTATGAAAACACCGGATAATAAGACTATTATTGTGCCTAATGCCAAGCTGAGCGGTGATAATATTATTAACTATTCTACTCAGGAAACCCGCAGGGTGGATATGGTTGTCGGTGTTTCCTATGATGCCGATTTAAAAGAAGTGCGCAGTATTCTTACCGATATTGTTAATAAGGATGAACGTATTCTAAAGGATCCAGAGCCGCTGATAGTTGTCGGTGAACTGGCCGACAGCAGTGTTAACTTTTTTGTCCGGGTATGGGTGAACAGTGCAGATTACTGGGGTGTTTATTTTGATGCCAATGAAACCGTTAAGCTGAGAATGGATGAAG
>JALVDE010000171.1 GCA_027009375.1 Gammaproteobacteria bacterium | reverse complement strand
GGTATTGATCATATTTATTCTTCTTCTATGCCTGGTATGTCTATTCTGACCATTCGCTATAAAGTGGGTGAAAATCGTACTGATGCCATCGTACGTCTATACAATAAAATTTTTTCCAATGAAGACTGGTTACCGCCAAATCTCGGTGTCGGCAGGCCAATTATCAAGCCCAAAGGGATTGATGATGTGCCTGTCATTTCCGCTACTTTATGGTCCAGAGATACTCAAAAGGGTGCTTTTGAGCTGGGTCAGGTAGCCCATGCACTGGAAGCAGAGCTAAAAAGAGTACCCGGAACTCGGGATATTTACACCATTGGAGCCGCTGAGCGCGTCCTGCATGTGGTGCTTGATCCACAGGCACTTTCGGCCTATAACATTGCGATAAATGAACTGGCTGACTCCCTGCGTGCGGCTAATCAGACACGTGATAACCTGAAAGTGACGACAGACAATAAAGAAATCCTGGTTCAGGCTGGCATGTTTATGAGCACTGCGGATGAAATTGGTCAGCTGGTGGTCGGGGTTCATAAGGGTAAAGCTGTTTTTCTTTCCGATGTGGCCAAAATTAATGATAGTTTTGATGTTCCGAAACATTATGTCAGTATTTCTCCGGGTGTTGCAGCAGCTCATGCGGGTATTGATCTGGATGATACCCGGCCCGCGGTTACGATAGCAATAGCTAAAAAACCCGGCAGCAATGCCGTAGAAATAGCGGATAATGTTATTCAAAGGCTGGAACACCTCAGGGGTATATTTATCCCTGATGATGTGGAAGTGACCATTACCCGAAATTATGGCAAAACCGCTAATGAAAAATCCACTAAACTTATACATAAGCTGATTATTGAGACCGTAGCAGTGGTTCTGCTGGTGGTTCTGGCACTGGGCTGGCGAGAAGGGATTATTGTCGGTACTGCAGTGGCTGTTACCCTGCTGGTCACTCTGTTTGCTTCCTGGGCTTACGGATTCACTCTGAACAGGGTTTCATTATTTGCACTGATTTTCTCCATTGGTATTCTGGTTGATGATGCTATCGTAGTGGTAGAAAATATACATCGACATATGGGCATGCATAAACAAAAACTACTGGATTTAATTCCTAAAGCTGTTGATGAAGTAGGAGGGCCTACTATTCTGGCAACTTTTACTGTTATAGCTGCACTGCTTCCAATGGCCTTTGTCTCTGGTTTAATGGGACCCTATATGAGTCCTATCCCGATAAATGCCAGTATGGGGATGCTGGCATCATTGATCATTGCCTTTGTTTTTACACCCTGGTTAACGAATCTCATGCTGGCGAAAGTTCATGAAAAGCATGCTATCAAGCCGGAAGGTGAAGCGGGTAATAGACTGCTGGCTTTTTTTAGAGGTTTGATGTCTCCGTTTCTTGAGGGGCGTCGTGGCTGGAGAAATCGCTGGTTATTACTATCAGGCATTTTTATATTAATTGGCTTTGCACTGTTTCTGGTATTCAACAAATCAGTGGTTTTGAAAATGCTGCCCTTTGATAATAAGTCTGAATTCCAGATTGTCCTGGATATGCCCGAAGGTTCAAGTCTGGAACAAAGCAGTCGTGTCCTGAGTGAGATAGGTGACTTTCTTAAAACAGTGCCTGAAGTAACTGATTATGAAATTTATGCCGGCACGGCCGCTCCTATCAGCTTTAATGGACTGGTTCGCCAATATTACCTTCGTGAAGGTGCTAATGTTGGGGACATTCAGGTGAACCTGATTGACAAACATCAGCGTGAGAGAAAAAGTCATGAGATTGCACTGACAATTCGTGAGACAGTGCAGACAATTGCAAGCAAATATTCCGGCAACGCTAAAATTGTGGAAGTGCCCCCCGGACCACCGGTTCAGTCACCGATTGTGGCCGAAGTTTATGGTCTGGACTATACGGGGCAAATTGGAGCGGCAAAAGACATACGCAAAGTATTTGCTTCTACTGCAGATATTATTGATATTGATGATAGTATTGAATACCCTTCAAGTAAATTCACGATTAAAATAGATCGTCAGAAGGCAGCATTACTGGGTGTCAGACAGGATGCTATTGTGCAGGCATTAGCAACGGTTCTCAACGGTGATGATGTAACCTACCTGCATGACCGTCATCTGAAATACCCGGCACCTGTACGGCTTGAATATTCCGAACCGGATAAAGTGGATCTTGAGCAGGTGTTATCTTTGCGGGTACGAGCAGAAAGTGGCCGCCTGATACCTTTACTGGAAATGGTAAGCTTGCATCAGGGGATTCGTGATCACACGATTTACCATAAAGATTTATTACCCGTAGCCTATGTGACAGCCGATATGGGTGGGGCTATAGACAGTCCTTTATACGGCATGTTTGATATCTCTGAGGCGCTGAAAAACAGTTTAAACCTGTCACAATGGTTTATCAATTCACCAGAAAACCCCTATGAATACAGTCTTAAATGGGATGGTGAATGGCAAATTACCTATGAAACCTTCCGTGATATGGGTATAGCTTATGCAGTAGGACTGTTAATGATTTACCTGCTGGTTGTGGCCCAGTTTCGTTCTTATCTGGTACCGCTGGTTATAATGGCACCCATTCCTCTGACAATTATTGGTATTATTCCCGGTCATGCCTTGTTGGGAGCCAAGTTCACGGCTACATCAATGATTGGTATGATTGCCCTGGCCGGAATTATTGTGCGTAACTCAATTTTGCTGGTGGATTTTATTAACCAGCAGGTCAGTGCGGGTATGTCTTTGCGAGATGCAGTAATTGAATCTGCTGCAGTGAGAGCAAAGCCTATCATTTTAACGGGTATAGCCGCAATGATTGGTGGTTTTTTTATTATTGATGACCCAATCTTTGGCGGTTTGGCTATTTCTCTGATTTTTGGCCTGCTGGTTTCTACCATGCTGACACTGATAGTTATCCCAGTGGTTTATTATGCGGCCATGGAGAGCCGTCAGGAACAGTTACAGAATCCTGAATAATCATATTAATGGGGAAATCTGGTGGGCGAATTGTTTTTATAAAAAAATTATTATTTAATTGCACAATTTTCATTTTATGCCATTATCAATAATGGTTGTTTAAATATACCCACCTTAATCAGTGTCAAACAGCTGTAGCAGATAAATTAAAATGATACTTATTTTTCAAAAGAACAGCAAAACTGTGCTAGTTTATATTATTATGAGCAAGGTATTCTGTATAAAAAAATACGGAAGAACAAAATGAAAATATTTTTTCTGATCACTATGTTAATAGCCGTAACAACCCTGGCTAATGCTGCAGACAAAAGGCCTTTTATCTGGGTGGATGATGAAGATTACTGGCCAGCCATTTATCGTGGGAATGATGGTAAGCCAGCTGGTATCTTTAATGATATTCTTACCGAAGCGTTTACACGGCTTGATATTCCTTTAAAAAAAGCTGTTTACCCCTGGAACAGAGCGCAAAAAATGGTCAAGGATGGTGATGCGGATGGTATGGTTACCGTTTATACCAAAGAAAGGCAAGCCTGGCTGACGGCAACCAAACCGATCTGGCATATTGGAGAAACCTTGTTTTTTCGACGTGACCAGGCCAAATCATGCGAGATATTAAAGGTAAATTCAT
>JALVDE010000170.1 GCA_027009375.1 Gammaproteobacteria bacterium | reverse complement strand
ACACATCCGCCTGACTATAAGCAAGGCACATAAGCGCCATATAGCTTTCCATTTCATTATCCTGCCTGAAATAGCCGGATAAAATATCAGCCCAGTTCAGGGAACAGACTGCAATGGTTTTAATACCCAGCTCCTGAGCCGCAAGCAGAGGCAAATAAGGTATATCGGCCATCACCAGATCAACTTTACCGCTCTGCAGACTATCAAGCTGCTTCTGAAAGTTATCCTCCCAGTTAGTATGAAAAATACGGTAGGCCAGTCGGGTCGCTTCTGTTTTTACTGTTACGGCATCATCCATTATCAGACCCACATCAGCATCAAAATCTATATGGTTGAACGGCACCTTAATTCGGGCGGACAGAATTTTAAGGGGCAGTGCCGTCTGTATTGATACAGCATATTCGGGATTAGTCTGTTTTAAGGCATTGACCACCGGTGCAATCTGTGACAGATGACCATAACCATGACTGGAGACAGCAAAAAGTATATGTTTATGCGTCCCAGGCATCTTCAGCCAGATCTTCCCCATAGTGATGGGTAATTTCTTCGTCTTTTTTTATTTTTTTTAATGCCATAACAGTAAAGTCATCATAATAAGCCGCATTAGGTTTATTGCTGTGGTTGATGTATTTAAAATCATCCAGCACCCGGTAGCCCCTGTCTTCCTCTACCCATAGAACATACATCCCATCCTTTTTAGCCGGCTTGTGTTTAAACTCCCCAATGAGTTCACCTTTTTTAATGTCTCTGGATGCAAACAGGCCTTTACCGTGAATATCACTCTCTTTTACATAAACCGGTGGTTTAGTCTTTTTCATCTTTTCTTTTTTCATGTTTTTTTATATCTTTTATATAATTAATTTATCTTCAGGGTTTTTCTGCAATAAATGTAGCCCGCAAAGGTGCTGGATAGCCTTCTATGGTTTTATTATGATCAGCCGGATCCAGAAAGGTTTCCAGAGAATCATACGGCATCCACTCTGTTGTACGTTGTTCCTCAATTGAAGTCTGGTTAATATCCACAACCTTAATATTAATAAAGCCGCACCGCTGCAGCCACTGGGTTAATGTAGGTACACTGGGCAGAAACCAGACATTACGCATTT
The DNA here is from genome assembly GCA_027009375.1 of Gammaproteobacteria bacterium. Taxonomy (GTDB): domain Bacteria; phylum Pseudomonadota; class Gammaproteobacteria; order GRL18; family GRL18; genus JANELJ01. The sequence goes on along the minus strand of JALVDE010000170.1, from coordinate 2,507 downwards.
TGGCATAACGATTATCCGGTACCAGAGCTTCTTTTTCTGCACCCTCTATAATGAGCGTTTCCAGAACCAGTTCACCGCCTTTACGCAGAGCACTTTTTAACTGTAATAAGTGATCAATAGGTGAACGGCGGTGATACAGTACCCCCATGGAAAATACCGTATCAAAACCATTTAAGTCCTTTGGCAATCCTTCTATTCCCATGGGCAGAAGATACACTGGATGGTCACCGGTAAAATGCTTAATAGCCTGAAACTGTACCCAGAATAACCAGGACGGGTCAATACCAATTACCAGTCGTGCACCCTCTCCATACATACGCCAGCAATGATAGCCATTGCCGCAGCCTACATCCAGAATTGAACGATTTTTCAATGGGGACAGGTGTTCCCTGATCCGCTGCCATTTCCAGTCTGAATGCCACTCCGTATCTATCAGCAGATCATTGATTTTATACGGACCTTTACGCCAGGGGGATAATTGTTTCAGACTTTGCTCAAGCTGAAGCATATCAATATTATCGCAGGTGATATGCAGATCATCTGAATTAAAATCAACACTAGCGGATTTACAGTCAGGCAGTTGTTCAAGTGCCTGCTGCCAGCGGGGATAGTCGCCATGAGTGTCTGCCGTTAGTGTTTTAAGCTGTTCCGGCAGAATCTGCGCCCAGGATTCCAGAGGAGTATCCTGCATGGCCGCATAAAGGGATGAGTATAAAAGATTTAAGTCCGGCATAAGTATTTATTTAACGGCAATAAGAGAGGCAAAGTTAAAACACTGAAACCACTGTTCTGTCTGTTTAAAACCAGCCTTTTGCAACCGGCTTTTATGCTGTTCCAGGGTTTCCGGCAGCAGGACATTTTCCAGTGCCTGGCGTTTCTGACTGATTTCCATATCGGTATAACCATTGGCTTTTTTAAAGAAGTGGTGCATTTCAATTAATAACTGCTGTTCCTGTTCATTCTGATAATTGAGTTTTTCACTTAAAATCAGAATACCGCCGGGTTGCATACCCTGATAGATTTTAGATAATAACTGCGCACGTTTTTGTGGTGCTATAAACTGCAGGGTAAAGTTCATGACTACAATGGAAGCATTACGGATATTAATATCATTAATATCTGCACATACAAAACTGATTTTCTGTTTAATCTCAGGGGGCAATAATTCATCCGCCTTATTGAGCATAGCCGGAGAATTATCCACGGCAATAATACTGACGGATGGATCATTAATGGCTTTAGCCATGGATAAAGACGAAGCACCCAGAGAACAGCCCAGATCATAGCAATAGCTGCCAGCCTGGTAAAATTCGGCCGCCAGTATGCCGGTCATGGCAACAATACTGGCATAACCGGGTACCGAGCGGTTAATCATATCAGGAAAAACACAGGCTACCCGTTCATCAAAATTAAAGTCCACCAGTTTATCCAGTGGCCGGGCGTATATTTTATCCCTTGTCATAAATCATCATACATAATTTTAAAAGCTGATTATAAGCTCGTGTTATAAAAGCTCGGCCCAGAGATCATGTTCGCTATTATCAATAATTTTAACATTAACAAAATCCCCTGGTTTCAGACCGGCCGTTTGATCAAATTCTGCATTTTCCAGAGCATCAATAAATACCAGGCCGTCCACTTCCGGAGCATCAGCGGCACTGCGTGCTACCACACCTTTTTCATCAATACTGTCAATCAGCACACGCATACTCTGGCCGATTTTTTTCTGCAGTTTGTTAAAGCTGATTTCAGCCTGCAGTTCCATTAAGCGTGACAGTCGCTGTTCTTTAACGTCTTCCGGCACTGGCTCAGCAATCTGGTTAGCTGCGGCGCCTTCTACAGCTGAATACTTGAATGCCCCAATCCGGTCAAACTGAATCTGTCGGGTAAACTCCAGCAGTTCTTCAAACTGGGCTTCGGTTTCTCCGGGAAAGCCGACAATAAAGGTGCTTCTTAAGGTAATATCCGGACAGATTTCGCGCCAGGAGGCAATACGCTGGAGCATATTTTCGGTATTGGCCGGGCGCTTCATGGCTTTTAGAATATCGGTATTGGCATGCTGCAGGGGGATGTCCAGATAAGGCAGAATCTTACCTTCGGCCATTAAAGGGATCACATCATCCACATGGGGATAAGGGTAAACATAGTGCATACGCACCCAGGCATCCAGCTCACCCAGGGCTGAGGCCAGTTCCCTAAAACGGGTTTTTACCGGACGTCCCTGCCAGAAGCCGGTCTGGTATTTAACATCCACGCCATAAGCGGAGGTATCCTGAGATACTACCAGCAGTTCTTTAACCCCGGCATGCACCAGGTTTTCGGCTTCCTGCAGGACTTCACCCACAGGACGGCTGACCAGCCGACCTCTGAGCGAGGGAATAATACAGAAACTGCAGCTGTGATTACAGCCTTCTGATATTTTTAAATAGGCATAATGTCTCGGCGTTAATTTAATGCCACCTTTGGGGATCAGGCTGGTGTATGGATCGTGCTGCGGGGGAATATGC
>JALVDE010000169.1 GCA_027009375.1 Gammaproteobacteria bacterium | reverse complement strand
TCAGGGACTGGCGGATTTTGCCGCCCGGCTGGATGAAAGCTTCCCGCAAGGTACTGCTGAAACCACAACACCGTTAAGCAATGAGCAATTATTAATTGACGCGCTTGCCCAAATGCCTGTACCGCCATTTCTGGCTTTAAGCCACTGCCTGGAAAATCACCCCGTATCGGCCGCCTTAAGCCAGGCGATTTATCAACGGGCTGAGTATGAATTAACACATAATACTGATCCTAAGTCACTGGCTTCATTTTGTGCTGCGGCTATTCGTGCCACCTCACAGAGCCAGTCAGCTCATCAGCCTGCCCGGTTTATACTGCAGATACTGGAATCACCTGCCGGCAGGGATATTGAAGTACTGGCTGCCGTTTCCGGCCGCTGCTGGCAGAGCCTGAAACAATACGAGGTATTAATGCCCTGGCTTGAAGTACTGGTTAAAACCGAACATGGACAGGGGGCGTTTAATGCCGTACTGGCTGACTTAATGTTTATCCCCGGCATGCGTGAGCCTGTTCTGCAGGCCTTTCGCTCACCGGAGCGTTCCGGGCAGTTAAGCCAGGCTATTGGTGCCTTTTTCAGCTCCCTGCAACAGACCGGAGGTCGTTTATGAGTGCAGATACCACCGAACTGGCTGGCGATTACTCCAGGCTGGACCCCAATACGATTATTGATGCCGTTGAAAGCCTGGGCTTTCTCTCTGATGCCCGGGTACTGGCGCTGAACAGTTATGAAAACCGGGTATACCAGGTCGGCATAGAAGATTCCGTACCGCTGATTGCAAAATTCTATCGCCCCCATCGCTGGAGTGATCAACAGATCCTGGAAGAACATCAATTTTCCACAGAACTGGCTGAACTGGATATTCCCGTTATTCCGCCCTTATACCTGAAGCAGGCTGAAACAGGACAAACCGACAGCCTGTTTTATTTTTCCGGCTACCGTTTTTCCCTGTATCAGCGCCATGGCGGACGGGCACCGGAACTGACCAACCTGGATCACCTGTATCGACTGGGCAAATTTATGGGCCGTATTCATGCCGTTGGTAAAAGCCGTCCGTTTCAGCATCGCCCCACCCTGTCCATAGATTCGTTTATTATTCGCCCCCGCCAGTATATTCTGGACAATAATTTTCTGCCGGACTTATATATACCCTCGTATAAAGCCATTGTAGCCGATATTTTAGAGCATGTTGAAAGCAAATACGCTCAGTGCCAGCCGGATATTATCCGCCTGCACGGTGACTGCCACCCCGGCAATATTTTATGGACGGATGACGGCCCCCATTTTGTAGACTTTGATGACAGCCGTAACGGTCCGGCCATACAGGATTTATGGATGCTGCTTTCCGGGGAACCTCATGAACAGGAAATACAGTTAAGGGAAGTGCTGGAAGGTTATGAAGAATTCTGTGATTTTAACCCGACGGAACTGAACCTGATTGAAGCCCTGAGAAGTATGCGCATTATTCACTACGCCGGCTGGCTGGCCAAACGCTGGAATGATCCGGCCTTTCCCAAAGCCTTTCCGTGGTTTAATACTGAGACCTTCTGGGGTGAACATATCCTGCAGCTTAAGGAACAACTGGCCGCACTGCAGAACCCGCCCCTGCAGGTTTATCCTCAGTAGCGTGCCTGAACAGCAGGCTACCCTGTTTCAGACCCGGTAGGCATCCATATCCACACCTTTTGGCTGTTTTCCGGCGATATTGACAAAACCCTTATAACGGCTGTCGCCATCGCTACTGAATTCAAATTCATAGGTACGGCAAAACTGCATATAGCCTTTAGGATGACGACATAAACGCAGCTTTATAACATCCAGGGTATCATCCAGAAACTGCAGATTCATTCGCTTGCAGACCGCTTTTGCTTCCCGATAGGCCACTTCATAAGCACTGACTGAATTCCACCAGTACCAGATAACTGCCACTATTAAAAAAAATATGATATAATCTGCCATTAATTCCTCGGAAATACAAAATTTTGCTTGCATCAGCATGAAACGCAAGCTATTCTTGAACATGATAAAACATTTTATAAAAAAGGGAATCGTTATGGCGATAAATAAACTTCTTGCTATGTCAGCTATTGGTTTAACAATGGGCATTATGTCTGCAACAGCCACTGCTGAAGGTGATGGTTTTGTAGAGGACTATGTAACTAATTCATATGGTCAGGTCTGGAAAAACAGTTACGGCGAATGCTGGCGTGACCGCTTTGAAGACACTGATGTAAAACTGGAAGAATGTGGCTATGAAAAAGCCATGGGTGTTTCTGAAATCGTTGTTAAAAATGACATGAAAGAAGTCGTTGTTACTGACAACCCACCAAAATGTCCAGATGTTATTGTACTGAAAGACCTGCATTTTGACTTCGATAGTGCAGTTATCAAGGAAGTTGATAAAGAAAAGCTGAAAGCAGCGCGCGATTTTATCCGTGCAGAACTGCCTGAAGGTTGTCACCGTACTGAAACTGTTGAAGTTGTCGGTCATACTGACAGCACTGGTCCTGAAGAGTATAACCAGCAACTGTCTCTGCGTCGTGCACAGGCCGTTGTTGATTACCTGAAGTCCATTGGCGCAGAAGCTAACTTTGTTGCTATCGGTAAAGGTGAAAGCGAGCCTGTTGCTGATAACTCAACTAAAGAAGGCCGTGCTCAGAACCGTCGTGTAGTTATCGATATTAATACTGCTAACTAAGTTTTTATTATAAAAACTCTGTTTTAGAAGTATGGTTTGAAAAAAGCTGTAACAGTTTTCTGTTGCAGCTTTTTTTTGTCTGAATTTTATGCCTATGTATAAAATTTGGTTCAAACTCTCTTTAGAAAAGCCCCTCACCCCAGCCCTCTCCCGGAGGGCTGGGGTGTATGTGTATCAACAAATACTGAGCAAATATGTTTCCGCTACTGCCTTCCAATCCATCTGATCCGCTGCTGGTACAGAAAGCCCGGGCACTGGCTGAGCAATGGCATCTGCAATATTGTACAGAAAGCTCAGAGGCCTTTTATCTGCAACTTACCCCACAACGACTGCAATTAATCAGCAAAGAAGGCTTATTCGGTCCAATTTTTATAGATTTTACATCTGGAGCTATTGAGCACCGCCGTAAATTCGGCGGCGGAAAAGGACAGACCATAGCCAAAGCCATTGGCTTTCATAAAATCTCTGCACCGCTGATTCTGGATGCCACGGCCGGTATGGGCAAAGACGCCTTTGTTTTTGCCAGCCTGGGTGCACGGGTAATTTTAATGGAACGCGCCCCGGTGTCGGCAGCACTATTATGCGATGCCCTGGAGCGTGCACTGTCTGATGAGAACAACAATAAGGATATTAAAGAAATTATTCAACGAATGACATTTAAATTCGGCGATGCCAGAAATCTAACCAAAGAAACCGTTAAAAACTGGCCAGAACAACCCGATGTAGTCTACCTGGATCCCATGTTCCCCCATCGAAAAAAATCTGCCCAGGTAAAAAAAGAAATGCTGGCCCTGCAAAAAATCATCGGCGATGACACCGACAGCAACCAGTTATTAGAAACAGCCTTGAAAATAGCCAAAAAAAGAGTAGTCGTTAAACGCCCAATAAAAGCCCCAAACCTAAACCAGCATCCCCCAACCTACACCCTGAAAATGAAAAAACACC
>JALVDE010000168.1 GCA_027009375.1 Gammaproteobacteria bacterium | reverse complement strand
TGTCGTTTTTACAACGGATATCCAGGTCTTTTTCGGCGTGGAAGTATATCTGCTCCTGTGACTTTTTGTCTTCAAAACGGATTTCATTATAGCCGCCGCCGTTGGGGCTGGACAGGCTTTTGGTGGTGCTGCGGGTTTTGTGCTGGGGTAACGGGTAGGGCGGCAGGCTTTCGCCGTGGTACAGCCGCCCGCTGATAATGGGGCGGTCAGGGTTGCCCTGTTCAAATTCCACCAGCACCAGTTGTCCGACTCTGGGCGGCATAATGTGCCCCCATTGTCGTCCGGCAGTTTCATTGCTGACGCGCATCCAGCAGGTGGTTTTTTCATCCTGCTGACCGTCTCTGTCCCATAGAAACTGGACTTTTATCTGGCCGTATTCATTCAGGTAGATGTCTTCACCTTCCGGGCCGGTAACAAAGGCGTACTGCTGACCGTGGATAAGATAGGGACGGCCCTGTCTTTTTGGGCGAAACACCACATCCGCCGGGATGGTGGTAAATTCATTTTTGTACTGGCTGTCGCTGATACTGGCGGGGATGTCTTCGTCCAGAGACTGGGGCTGTTCGCCGTAATGGGTAATGCTCTGTATCAGTTGTTCGATATTGTGGTTTTTAATGCGGTGGCCGCTCAGGCTGAATAATTGCCCGGCACGCATGCGCTGGGTATTGCCCTTGCCCCGGCCGGTTTTTTCCTGAACCTGGTGCTGTTCCTGTCTGAGCTTTGCATAGAACTGACCTTCGGATTCTGTGCTGTACAGGCCGGGGTAGTCGTAATCTTCCAGGGTTTGCTGTGCGGTGCTCTGGCGGGTAACGAACAGGCTGCGCCGGGGTGTTTTAAAATAGTAGTCGCGCAGGCTGCTGGTATTGCTGCCGATGTAATGGCTGAAACCGAAGGCGTTGATGTGTTCTTCCTGTTCGCTCAGACCGGAACGGGTATTAAAGGGAATAGTATCGTGGTCGGTTATTTTATCAAAAGCGGTTTTGCTGTCGCCCAGTATTATCCGGTGCTGCTGGCTGGTGTGTTGAAAATGATAGTGAATACCTTCTTCTGAGAGCAGGCGCTGGATAAAGTCCCACTGGGTTTCGTTGTACTGGGTGCAGTACACCCGTTTGGGGTAATTGCGGTCGGTGGCCCAGTGGTAGTGTTCGGTTTGGCTCAGGCCTGCTTCCTGAAACAGGGTGCTGACAATGTCCGGCACGCTCTGGTTCTGGAATATCCGGCAGCCCTTGCGGTAGTTAAGCAGCCAGACCCGGGGGACAATGGTAATGTGGTAGCGGGCAAAGCGCTGGCCGATGTCTGTCTGACAGGCCGTGGCGATAATGCCGTTTATGTACTGGGTATCCTGGCCGCCGCTTAAGGATAAACGGGCGGAGCAAAACAGCAGTTCATCGGATGTCAGGTGATGGTTTTCTGAAATAAAGTCCAGTTCAAGCTCATAAAGCTCAGACAGGCTTTCGGTGTGTTTAAAGCGTAAAACACGCAGTTCGTCATGTTGGGTATTTTGCCGGTGTTGGGCAATGGCAAGGTTAAAGCGGCTGAAACTGGCGCTGTTGTAGAACATGGTACATTCCGTTGTTTATTGGGCTGTTTGGAAAACAGGCTGATGGTATTAGACGGTTCCGTTGTCTAATGGATTTTGGGAATTATAAAATAATTTATTTAAAAATGCGATAGCATAATTATGGATTATAGTTTAATTGATGAGGCTATCGGAAAAAATAAAAAAAGCCCTTCTGTTTTAGTTAATAACAGAAGGGCTTTTTATGCAGATGGAGCAGAGAGGTTATTTACCCAGCTTTTCCTTAATGGCATCAATAACAGCATCACTGGAAGTGGCCTGAACGGTCAGTAACAGACCTTCTTTTTCATAGAAACCAGCCAGAGGTGCTGTTTTTTCATTGTAAACGTCCAGACGGTTGCTGATGGCTTCTTCAGTTTCGTCATCACGCTGTACAACCGGGCCGCCGCACTTGTCACAAACACCTTCAACCTTAGGTGGGTTAGACTTAACATTATAGATTTCACCACACTCAGTACAGGTACGACGAGTGGTCAGGCGATCCAGAATAACTTCACGGGGTACGTCAATATTAACCACAGCGTCCAGTTCTTCACCCATGTCGGCCAGCAGTTCTTTCAGTGCTTCAGCCTGGGGAATGGTGCGTGGGAAACCGTCCAGCAGATAGCCGTTTTTGCAGTCGTCTTCTTTCAGGCGATCACGCATAATGCCCATAATCAGTTCGTCAGAGACCAGATCACCGGCTTTCATAGCCGCTTCGGCCTGTTTGCCCAGCTCGGTGCCTGCAGCAACAGCCGCACGCAGGATATCACCAGTAGAAATCTGAACAGAACCGTCCATCTTGGTTAATAATTTGGCTACAGTACCTTTACCGGCACCGGGTGCACCTAAAAGAATCAGTTTCATGAATAACTCCTGAAGTAATATGAAATATAAAAAGGGAAAACGCAAAATTTAATCGGGAGAATATACACTTTTTTGAGCAAAAATAATAGTTGCTTTTTAAACCATTTTATTAAAATAATGTCCGGTTCAGATATTAAGGAAGCAAAACCATGCCAAAAGCTGCAGATTTGAAAAAAGGCGCCATCATTGAGCAGGACGGTCAGTTGCTGCTGGTGCGTAATATTGATGTGCGCAGTCCGTCATCCCGCGGTGCCAATACCCTGTATAAAGTCACCTTTACTAACATCCAGAAAAAACAGAAGGTGGAACAGACACTGATCGGCACGGATTTTCTAAAAGAAGCCGACTGCAATCGAACCATGCTGCAGTTCCTGTTTAAAGATGAGCAGTTTTATAATTTTATGGATGTGGAAAATTATAACCAGTATGCCCTGACTGTTGAGGATGTGGATGATGCAGCAGGCTATCTTAAAGATGGTCAGGAAGGTATTCTGGGTATGCTCTATGAGGATAATCTGATTGGTATTGAACTGCCCACGACCGTCAGCCTGCAAGTAGTTGAAACCGCTCCGGGCATTAAGGGAGCCTCGGCCTCCGCCCGCACTAAACCGGCGACCCTGGAAACCGGTCTGGTGGTACAGGTGCCGGAATATCTGGAAGAGGGCGAAGTGATTAAAATTAATACTGCAACCGGCAAATTCAGTTCCAGAGCCTGAACGGTAGGAGACAGTCATGAACTACAGGAAAACAGTCGTGAACTATAAGAAAAAAGTTATGAAAAACAGAGTTAACGGCATACGTTTTTTTACTTGCAGCTTAATCTTTCTGCTTGGTGTGGTCTTTGCCGGTTCTGTACTGGCTGATAAACCGGCAGAAAAACCGTCTTTACCTTCAGCAGAACGCTCTATTACCCTGAAACTTCCGCCGGAAAATCTGGCCAGATGGTATAAGCCAGAGAATAAACGTCAGGTCTGGCTGCACACCATGTTTCGCTTACGCAGGGAAATGCTGGCCATGCAGGATTATGCGGCAAAAGGTCAGCAGAATGATTTAAAAAAATGGGCTGATAAATTTACCGAGGATTACCTGTCTATTGCCAGAATGATGCCGCAGTGGGAAAAATATCTGTATAAAGATAAGCTCAAAATACTGCAGACAGCCGTGAACAGGCAACAGCACAGTCAGATTCCGCTTGTTTTAAAAAAACTGGGAAAA
>JALVDE010000167.1 GCA_027009375.1 Gammaproteobacteria bacterium | reverse complement strand
TAAATACGCTTCCAGTCAGTTAGTTATTATAGGTGTCGCCATGGACTATGATCCACCCGAGCAGGTCAGAGAAATGGTGCGCCGCAAAAAAATGAACTATACCATCGTGCTGGACACTAATGGACAGCTGGCAAAGTCGTTTAACAATGTAACCCTGACACCGACCACTTTCTTTATTAACCGCCAGGGCCAGATTGTAAAAAACAAACTGGGTGAACTGTCTCATAATGAGATGGAAGAAGCGGTTAATAAAATTATCCTTTAAAGGTATGTACTATGTTATGGGTTAAAGCATTTCATGTAATTTTTATGGTGACCTGGTTTGCCGCTCTGTTTTATCTGCCACGGCTATTTGTCTACCATGCCAGCAGCAGTGATGAGATCAGCAACAAACGTTTTAAGGTCATGGAAAGCAAGCTGTTTTACGGCATTATGACACCTGGCGCCATTATTACAACTGGACTGGGATTATGGCTGCTGTTTGATTACGCCTGGCAGGCCTATTCATCCATGCTCTGGCTGCATATAAAACTGGCCCTGGTGGTTCTGCTTATTATTTATCACCTGTATTGCTGGAAGCTGTTAAAACTGTTCAGGGATGACAAAAATCCCTACAGCCATGTTTTTTATCGCTGGTTTAATGAAATTCCGGTATTTATGTTAATCGGTATTATTATCCTGGTTATTGTAAAACCCATATGAATACCCCTTCTTCACTACCTGTAGTCCTGTGTTTTTCCGGCAATGATCCCACCGGCGGTGCCGGCATTCAGGCGGATATTGAAGCCCTGGCCAGTATGGGAGTCAGAGCGGCACCGGTTATTACCGCTTTAACCGTACAGGACACTCAGAATGTAAAGTATTTTTCTGCCACCGACTCTAAATTACTGATGGAGCAGGCCAGAATTATCCTTGAGGACCTGCCTGTTTGTGCGTTTAAACTGGGCATGCTGGGCAGTCTGGAGAATATTGAAGCCATTCATCAAATACTGCATGATTACCGGGATATACCGGTAATTATTGATCCAATTATCAGTGCCGGCGGCGGTATGACACTCAGCTCTGAAGATATGGCGCTGGCTTATTCTGATTTATTATTTCCACTGACCACTCTGGTAACCCCCAATTCCAGAGAAGCCCGAATTCTGGCACCGGAAGCAGACACCCTGGAAGCCTGTGCCCAGGAATTAATGGATGACGGCTGTGAATTTGTTTTAGTAACCGGTACTCATGAGAGCAGCTCTGAGGTTATTAATACCTTGTATGGACAGCATGAAAAACTGTCCAGTCTATCCTGGCCGCGCCTTGAACACAGCTATCATGGCTCAGGCTGTACATTAACATCGGCCATAACGGGATTAATTGCCCGGGGAGTACCCGTGCCTGATGCCGTAACATCAGCCCAGCAATACACCTGGGACAGCCTGCACAAGGGTTTTCAACTAGGTATGTATCAACATCATCCGGATCGGTTTTTCTGGGCCTCTAACTGGTTTGATGACCACCTGGATAATCCCTCAGCCAGATAATTTTTTATGCGCAAAAATAACAAAATACAGGGGCTGTATGCCATAACAGATCCGGCTCTGATAAATGACAACGACCTGATTGATGCAGTAACTCAGGCTATTGAAGGCGGTGCCAGGGTCATTCAGTACCGTAATAAACAGGCATCACCTGAACTGCAGTTAAAACAGGCTCAGGCCATTGCTCAAATTTGTAAACAATACCAGGTCTGTTTTATCATTAATGACGATCCGCAACTGGCCAGAAAAGCAAATGCTGATGGGGTCCATGTGGGTAAAGATGACGGTCAGATAGCCGATGCCCGTGCTATTCTTGGAAGTGATGCTATTATTGGCGTTTCCTGCTACAACCGCCTGGAAAATGCCCTGCAGGCTCAGGCCGATGGCGCTGACTATATCGCACTGGGGCGTTTTTTTCCGTCCCGTACCAAACCGGATGCCGTACAGGCCAGCCTGAAATTACTGGCTGAAGTCAGGCAGGCTATTGATTTACCTATTGTGACCATTGGCGGTATTAAACGGGATAATGCCCGACCGCTTATTGAGCACGGCACTGATGCCATTGCTGTTATTTATGACTTATTTCATAATAGCCAGAATATTAAGCAAACTGCTCAGGAATTTCGAAAATTATTTGAACAATAAAAATGCTTTTTCCAACATTCATTCTCCATGGTGGAGAATATATTTACAGACCAATCAATTGACAGGAACTCAGTTACCATGACCCGTTCACATGATCTATTCTTACAGGCTCAGAAAACCATCCCCGGCGGTGTAAATTCCCCAGTTCGTGCATTTAAAGGCGTGGGTGGCGATCCAGTTTATTTTAAAAAAGGTTCTGGCGCCTATTTATTCGACGAAGACGACAGGCAGTATATTGACTATGTGGCTTCCTGGGGACCTATGATTATGGGTCATGCCCATCCGGAAGTGGTTAAGGCGGTTCAGGATGCTGCAGCTAACGGCCTGGGCTTCGGCGCACCCACCCAGATTGAAACAGAAATGGCCGAACTGGTCTGCAAACTGGTACCTTCCATTGAAATGGTACGCATGGTCAGCTCCGGTACAGAGGCCACCATGAGCGCTATTCGTCTGGCACGCGGTTATACCGGACGAGACAAAATTGTTAAATTTGAAGGCTGCTACCACGGTCATTCTGACTCTCTGCTGGTCAAGGCCGGCTCCGGTGCACTGACGTTTGGTGTCCCCTCCTCCCCCGGCGTACCCGCATCCTTATCAGAGCACACCATTACCCTGACTTATAATGATTCCGAACAGGTAAAACAGGTCTTTGCTGATATTGGTGAGCAAATTGCAGCCATTATTGTGGAACCCGTAGCCGGCAATATGAACTGCATTCCACCAGTTGCGGGCTTTCTTGAAACCTTACGGGAGGTCTGTGATCAATCCGGCGCTGTGCTGATTTTTGATGAAGTGATGACCGGTTTCCGGGTAGCTAAAGGCGGTGCCCAGGAACATTACGGCATC
>JALVDE010000166.1 GCA_027009375.1 Gammaproteobacteria bacterium | reverse complement strand
CCGCCAGAGCTTGAACTCCCGCCGACCAGCCAGCGGTCACCATAGGGCTGGCTGTAAACACCGTAGCGGGCATTGAAAACCGGTTTGTCGGCGATGACTTTCATTACCAGGGTGGAGCCAAGAGATGTCACCGCTTCTCCGGTATTCTGAATTCCGGTTGCAAGAATAGCGGCGGTGCTGTCCGTGGTTCCGGCGCAGACGGCAAGCTCAGGGCTAAAACCGAATACCTCAGCCCAAAGTGGACTGATCCGGCCGATAATCTCACCGGGTAAATGCACCCGGGGCAGTATATCAGCGGGTACAGACTGTTGCTTCAATAAATCTATGAGCCAAAGCGGCCAGTCGTTCTGACAGGCATCATAGCCCATTTTAAGTGCATTATTAGGATCACTATGGCCGAAATTTTCCATAAACCGGCCGGACAGCCAGTCGGCCTGGTTCAGGGCATAGGCGATATTCTGTTTGTTGTCGGCCTGCTGAAACAGCCAGAGTATCTTGGCCAGCCCCGAGGTCGGGCCAATAGCAGCGGTATCCGGTGGTGCCTGAGTACTGATAAGCAGTGCTTCCTGTACGGCCCGCTGATCATTATACATCAGTGCTTCAGAGCAGGGTTCTCCGCTTGAATCGGCCAGCAGTACCGTCCCGGAAGTGCCGTCAATGGCCAGACTGTTAATATCTTTCAGACTGTAACGGCTTCGGGCACTCAGTTCATCAGCAAGTTGACCAAGGACTGACGTTAAAACGGACCACCACTGCTGTGGTTGCTGGGCAAAACCAATGGTCTGTTTATTGACAATATAGGGCTGGCTCGGAGCCAGAGCCTGCTGAGCCTGCGCAATAACCTTGTGCTGTTCGTTGATAACGACCGCACGTATGCCGGAGGTGCCGACATCAATCCCCAGAAACAACATAAAAGAGTTCAGGGCAGGTGAACGGGAACAGGTGGTGTCCAGTTATCGGCGCGGTGTTCAGCAATCACGGTGGTATAGATGCCGCCGCGGACATAAAACTCGGCTTTTATGCGCATAAAGCGGGGAGCTGTAGCATTGACCAGATCACTGAGCAGATCATTGGTGACTTTTTCATGGAAAGCCCCTTCATCACGAAACGACCACATATAAAGCTTTAAAGATTTAAGCTCGACACACTTCTGATCGGCAATATATTCGATATTAATGGTCGCAAAATCAGGCTGGCCGGTTTTCGGGCACAGGCAGGTAAATTCCGGCACCTTGATACGGATGGTGTAATCCCGCTCAGGGGTTGGGTTGTCAAAGGTTTCTAAGTCTTTACTGGGTCTGGTCGACATGTAGGGTATTCCTGAAAGCTAAAAAAGATTAGGCAAATTTTACACTATTAGGTAAAATTGGGGAATTAATTAAACCTCTAAATAAAAGAATGGAATGCGTTTAAGCAAAATCAAACTCGCCGGTTTTAAATCTTTCGTTGATCCCACTGTACTTTCCTTTCCAAGTGATCTGGTCAGTATCCTCGGACCCAATGGCTGTGGTAAGTCCAATACCATTGATGCGGTACGCTGGGTAATGGGAGAAAGTTCTGCCAAGAATCTGCGTGGTGAATCAATGACCGATGTTATTTTTAATGGTTCATCAGGGCGTAAACCGGTAGGGCAGTGTACCGTTGAACTCATTTTTGATAATTCTGACGGCACCATCACCGGTGAATACGCCAAATACAATGAAATTTCCGTCAAACGTACCGTAAACCGTGATGCCCAGTCCCAGTACTTTCTTAATAATGTCCGCTGTCGCCGGCGGGATGTCACCGATCTGTTTCTGGGTACCGGTCTGGGGCCCAGAAGTTATTCCATTATTGAACAGGGCATGATCTCCAGGCTGATTGAGTCGAAGCCTGAAGAGCTGCGGGTTTATATTGAAGAGGCTGCCGGTATTTCCAGATACAAGGAACGCCGGCGGGAAACCGAAAACCGTATCCGTCATACCCGGGAGAACCTGGAACGTCTGGATGATATTCGTGCAGAACTGGATAAACAACTGGCACACTTAAACCGTCAGGCCCGTACCGCTGAACGTTATACTGAACTAAAAAAAGAAGAACGACTGAAAAAAGCCCAGCTACAGGCATTGCGCTGGGATGCAATTGATAAAAAAGCTCAGCAGCAGGACAGTCAGATCAGGGAAAAGGAAACGGCACTGGAACAGTTAATGGCCGAACTTCGCCAGATTGAGGCGGGTATTGAACAGAGCCGGGAAGAACATATTGAAGCCAATGAAGCGTTTAATACTGTACAGGGTGAATTTTATCGTATTGGTGCAGAAATAGCCCGTGTTGAACAGGCCATCACCCATGCCCGGGAAAAATCCCAGCAGTATCAGGATGATCTGGAGCAGGCCGAACACGCTTATCAGGATGTTTATCTGCATCTGCAGGAAGACGAAGAAAAGTATCAGTTGTTACAGAGCCAGTTAGCCGACATTGAACCGGAATTTGAACAGGCCCGTGAGCTGGAAGAACAGTCTGCCGCCATGCTGCAGGAACATGAGTCTGCCATGCAGGACTGGCAGATGCGCTGGGATGAATTTAATCAGCAGGCTCAGGAACCTTCCCAGACCGCGCAGATTGAACGTACTAAAATAAGCCAGCTGGAACAGAATATACTGAATCAGGAACGGCGTATAGAAAAACTGCAGGAGGAACTGAATCATTTCTCCACTACGCAGATTGAAGAGGCGCTTGCCCATCTTGAGACGGAGCTGGCCAGTTCTGAAGAAGTCACTCAGACCCTGCAGGAACAACTGGATCATGAACGGGAAGTCATACAGACTCAGCGTGATGAAAATTATCAGTTAACCAATGAGCTGGATAAACAGCGCAGCCGTCTGCAGTCGTTAAAAGGCCGAAAAGCGTCTCTGGAAGCCCTGCAGCAGGCGGCTCTGGGTAAAAATGACAAACCGCTCAAGCAGTGGCTTGAACGCCATCAGATCATTGATCGGCCCCGTCTTGCCGAGCAGATCAGTGTTCTGGATAACTGGAATACGGCGGTTGAATGTGTGCTGGGCGACTATCTGGAAGCTACCTGTCTGGAAAATATAGAACCTCTGGGACAATACCTGGCCGAACTGGAACAATCCTCACTGGCTCTGATTGAAACTACGCAGGCAGATGCAGAAACCCCGTCATCCGGTATTGATCTGCCCCTTCTGCAGCAGTTTATCAGTGGTTCTCATGCCACCATGGTGTCTGATCTGACCCGCGGTGTATTTGCCGCAGAAGATCTAGCCATTGCTCTGGAAAAACAGCAGCAACTGACCGCAGGACAGTCCATTATTACCCGTGACGGGATCTGGCTGGGTGTGAACTGGATCCGTATTATCCGGGACAGCGATCACAGGGGCGGTGTTCTGGCCAGGGAGCAGGAACTGAAACAGCTGGATACTGAACTGGAAGAAGTTCAGCAATTAGTGGATGAACTGAGTGAAAAAATCGAGCAGGGCCGGGCGTATCTGCGCGAGATTGAACACAACCGTGAAAACCGGCAGAAAGAATTCAACCTTCACAACCGCACCCTGTCAGAGCTGCGTTCCCAGTACAGCAGTAAACAGTCCCGTCTGGAACAGATGCACAACCGTCAGAACCGGGTACAGGAAGAAATTGCCGAGATTGAACAGCAA
>JALVDE010000165.1 GCA_027009375.1 Gammaproteobacteria bacterium | reverse complement strand
CCTGATCACCGGTGGCAATCCCGGTCAGGCAGGAACGTGCATTCATCATGGCCGCAATAATTCTGAACATAATAGCTGAACCCGACAGTCGGACATTAAAACGCCCCCATTGCTCCTCCCTCTCCACAGCCTGACAAATAAGCTGATCCGCCTGTTCAGGTAAATGGGTATCGGCATGCAGAAACAGAAAAATCTGCCCGGTGGCCATTTTAGCACCAATAGCCTGCTGCCGTGCCCGTCCTCTCTGCACAGACATCATACGGTCCACCCAGGGTCTGGCCAGTTGACAGGTATTGTCTGAGCTTTTACCGTCCACCAGTACCACTTCATGCCCTCGCTCTCTAAAAGGCTGCAGATGCTTTAAAAAGGCTTCTATATTATCGGCCTCGTTAAGCACCGGAACGATAATGGAAAGCGGCTGCCAGGGCATCAGCTCAGGGCACCACCGCAACTGCTGCCCTGCCCTGCGGTACAGGCATAACAATGGCCTGCAACGATAATATCCTTCTTTTCCAGATCCGCCAGGCTGACATTGGAAATATGCAGTTTTTCTGTTGTTCCGGTTAAGGGCAAACCCAGCATCTGATTAAAATCACAGTCATACAGATAGCCCTGCCAGTCCACACTTAGCTGGTAGCGGCACATAACACCGTCCAGGTTAGCATCAGAATGCGATTGCTGCAGAAGTTCCATATAAGGATAAAATTCCTGCCTGGACAATAACAGACTACCGAAACGTTTAACCGGGACATTGGTAATGGTAAAGAGCTCGTTAAAAACAATACCGAACTGTTCAGCCAGAAATTTCTTATAATCAGTTTCCAGCATTTCCTGTGAAGGTGCCAGCACCGCTCCCTGCGGATTATAGACCAGGTTAAGGATTAATGAGGTCTCGGGTTGCCCGTAGCCCAGTTGATTGAGCTTCTTCAAAGCCTTGATACTACTTTTAAAAACCCCGTTACCTCTTTGTTTATCCACATTTTCTTCCATGTAACACGGCATGGAAGCCACAATTTCAACACGATTTTCTGCCAGGGTTTCTGCCAGGGATTCATAGCCCGGTTCATTGAGTATTGTCAGGTTACAGCGATCAATAATATGCACCTGCATCTTATTAAGCTGCTTTATCAGGGACAAAAATTCAGGATGCATTTCCGGTGCTCCGCCGGTCAGATCCACAGTTTTAATGCCATTGTTTTTAATAAAACGCAGCGTATCGGCCAGAACTTCGGCAGTCATTGCTTCGGTTCGTTTAGGCCCGGCATTAACATGACAGTGCTGGCACTGCTGATTACAACGGTAACCCAGGTTAATCTGCAGTATATCCAGTTGCTTACGCCTGATATCAGGAAAGCTTATAGCTTTTAAAAGAGGTAAAGTATCAAGCATATTGGTTCGCAGATGAAGTGAATAAAAAATAAAGAAGATAATTTAACCAAAAGCGGTAGTTTACTGCCCGGCAGAAAAAATCAGGGTAAAGTAACCAGTTGGTCAAAATTTGCACTCTGGAGGATTTGAGTCACTTCACTATTAGCATTAATAATTTTAATGCGGGTCTTGTCACGTTCTACAAATTCCCACAGGGCAATGATCATTCCCAGAGCGGAGGAATCCAGATACTCCGAATCCTGTAAATCCAGAATATAGTTCTGCACCTGGTCAATATCAGTATAAGCTCGACGAAATTCTGAGGCGAGGGGAAACTGAAACTTACCAATCACTTTTATTGTCAAAATATCTCCATCATCTGACATGCTGGTAAGAACTGACATATTTTACAGGCCCTCAGTTTGAGAATATTAAGTTGTTTTCCGGTTCACATATTTAGTTTACAAATGAAGCAGGAAATCAGCAAACATGAATTTTAGCTGTATTTTACAAAAAACTCTATATCTTTTTTAAACCCAAAAACCTGGCTGCTAAACAGACCCGCTCAATAAAAGCAAACCTTAAAAAATACAGGCTTTATAATAAATTTAGTCGTTATCCTGAAAAAGGACAAGTTTTAGAATAATTCAAAATAACCTGTTTAATTTTATCCACAAAAGCTGTGGATAAGTCTGTGAATAAGCTTTTAATATCTTCCTGGAAACTGCATTAACATTGAGAAAAGTATAAATTGATTACTTTTTAACCACTTGATATTATTTATATATATCAATATCTTACGCTCTTATTTTACAATAAACATTAACTTCAACCTGTAATATTGTAAAAACAATCTTAAAGTACTACTTTAACAGGGAAATTGCAGCTTATTGTTAGCAAAAAATTGTAAATACATAAAAAAGCCCCTTTAAAGGGGCTTATATGTTTTATTATTATGTTTAAAACAGGCATTTGCAGGCGTTATTAAAATCCTAAATAAATCAGTTTCTATAACTTTTCGAACTAATTACTTTAGCCGCTAAAATAACCCAGCGCAGACTGAATTAAAACTACATTGACCAGGTCAATAAAAAAGGCACAGACCAGGGGTACAATCACAAATGCCAGATGCGATGCACCATAGCGTTGGGTAACAGCCGTCATATTCGCCATAGCGGTTGCCGTAGATCCTAATGAAATACCACCAAAGCCGGAACAGATAACAGCGGCGTCATAATTACCCCCCATAATCCGGAAAATAATAAACAGGGCTATTAATGCAGCAATAACAAACTGGGCAACAACCATGGTAATAATAGGACCGGCCAGATCCACAATAACCCATAACTGCATGCTCATTAAGGACATGGCCAGAAAAATGCCCAGGGAAATGTCTGCCACCAGGGCCAGCGCTTTTTTCCGGGTATTCCAGTCGAGCCATGTGACTTTTTTAGAGACATTGGGTGTCAGGAAGCTTGAGATAAGGATACCGGCAAACAGACAGGTCACAAATAAAGGCAGTTTCAGCCCCATTTCTTCCAGACTTTCATTGAGTACCATACCAATCATAATGCTGAAATGGATACCTAATATGGCATGTAAAAAGCCCATATAATCAATTTTGGAATCATCTTCTTCAAAGGGAATACCTACTTCCTGTACCGTATCATTTTCAGGTTTTAAATTATGTTTTTTAATCAGGTAACTGGCAATAGGTCCGCCCATTAAGCTGGCAAAAATCAGCCCGAAAGTGGCACAGGCAATACCAATTTCCATGGCATTGTGAATTCCGAATTTTTCAGCAAAAGTGGGTGCCCAGGCAATGGCCGTGCCGTGTCCGCCAATAAGAGAAACAGTACCGCCAAGCATACCGATAACGGGATCAAGACCGAATACTGAAGCAATGGAAACCCCCACCAGATTCTGCAGTATCATATATAAAATCGTTGCAGTTAATAGCACAATCAGGGGCTTGCCGCCTTTAACCAGATCCATAATATTGGAATTTAAGCCGATAGTGGTAAAAAAGTAGACCAGCATGATATCTCGGGCAGCCAGGTCAAATTCTACAGAAACTCCCAGGATAAAATGCACAAGGGCAAAAATTATGGAAAACAGCAGGCCTCCGACCACGGGTTCCGGTATATTAAAATCACGCAAAACGGTGAATTTAAAATTTAATGCCTTACCAATAAACAATACAATTATGGCAATGGTTACCGAATAAAAAGAAGTAAAATTGAGAATGCCGTCCGTCAGATCCATAAAATATCCTTTGAGAATACCCGCTTATTTTTGA
>JALVDE010000164.1 GCA_027009375.1 Gammaproteobacteria bacterium | reverse complement strand
GGTAACCGCTCCATTAGTCCGCTGGTGGATATTACCAATTATGTCATGCTGGAACTGGGTCAGCCCATGCATGCGTTTGACCTGGCTAAAATTAACGGCGGCATTAATGTCCGTATGGCCGCTGAAGGTGAAAAACTGGTGCTGCTGGACGGACAGGAAATCAGCCTGAATGCCGATAACCTGGTGATTGCCGATGATCAGCAGGCTCTGGCTCTGGCCGGTATTATGGGCGGCGACAGTTCGGCGGTCAGTGATGACACCTGTGACATTTTACTGGAAAGTGCCTTTTTTGCACCGGAAAAAATTATCGGCAAGGCCAGAACTCACGGCCTGCACACCGATTCGTCCCATCGTTTTGAACGGGGCGTAGCACCGGATTTGCAGCTTAAAGCACTGGAACGGGCCACTGCACTGATTCTGGAAATTGCTGGCGGTGAAGTCGGACCGGTGGTTGAGCAGTGCCATGACGAGTATATTCCAAAGCCCCAGCCGATCCTGTTGCGCAAAGAGAAAATGACCCGGGTTCTGGGCATAGAAATTGACGATAAAACTGTGAAGGATGTCCTGGAGCGTCTGGAAATGGATGTGCTAGACTGTCCAGAAGGCTGGCAGGTAACAGCACCGGCTTTTCGTTTTGATATTGCCTTTGATGTGGATCTGGTTGAAGAAATCGGGCGCATTTATGGTTATGATAATTTACCGGCTACCTTGCCTCACGGCTCCATTACCATGGCGGCCTGTCCGGAAGACCGTATTGATGAGGCCCGGATCAAGAACCTGATGGTGGATCTGGGTTACCAGGAAGCCATCTGTTACAGCTTTGTGGAACCCAAAGCACAGTATTTAATTACCCCGGATAATCCCGGTATCCGGCTCTCGAATCCGATTTCAGAAGATTTATCGGTGATGAGAACCAGTTTATGGACCGGACTGATTGGTGCTCTGGTGTATAACCAGAACCGCCAGCAAAGCCGTATTCGTCTGTTTGAAGTGGGTTCACGTTTTGTACCGGATGCAGAAAGCGGCGACTTACTGCAGGAAGTTATGATTGCCGGTATTATCAATGGCAGCGTGTTTCCGGAGCAATGGGGCGAGAAAAGTCGGAATGTAGACTTTTTTGATTTAAAAGCCGATATTGAAGCACTCTTGAGTTTAGGCGGAGATTTGTTAAGCTATCGTTTTGTAGCTGAACAGCATCCGGCCTTGCATCCGGGACAAAGTGCCCGGATATATAAAGATAATCAAGCAGTTGGCTGGATGGGGACTCTGCATCCTGAGGTGGCCAAAGCCTTTGATGTTAAGAGCACAAGTATACTTTTTGAACTGGATTTTGACGCAGTTTCGGCTGCAAAAGTGCCGAATTTCAAAATTTTATCAAAATTCCCTGCAATTCGCCGAGATATTGCTATTATTGTAGATGACGGTGTGGAATCATCTGCTATAATTAATACTGTTCGCCAGACCGCTGAACAAACCCTGGATGCTCAAAGCAGTGTCGCTGTGGAACTGTTTGATGTCTATGTGGGAGAGGGCGTTGAGGCGGGCAAGAAGAGTCTGGCCGTGAGTTTGAGCTTGCAGGAACAATCCCGTACTCTGAAAGATGACGAGATTGATACTCTGATCCAGGCAGTACTGAGTGATCTTGAGCAACAACATAAAGCAAAACTAAGAGATTAATTATGGCGCTGACCAAAGCCGATATGGCTGAAAAATTATTTGAAGAACTGGGCCTTAACAAACGCGAAGCGAAAGAGTTTGTTGAAGCCTTTTTTGAGGAGCTGAGAATTGCTCTTGAAACAGGCGGGCAGATTAAACTGTCCGGTTTTGGTAATTTTGATATTCGGGATAAAAACGAGCGCCCGGGTCGTAATCCAAAAACCGGAGAAGAAATACCCATTTCTGCACGTCGTGTAGTAACATTTAAACCTGGACAAAAACTAAAGGCTCGGGTAGAAGCATATGCTGGAAGCGTCGAATAATAATGAACTTCCCGTTATACCGGGAAAACGATATTTTACTATTGGGGAAGTCAGTGATTTATGTGATGTAAAACCTCACGTACTTCGCTACTGGGAGCAGGAGTTTCCAAAACTCAAACCCGTCAAGAGACGAGGTAATCGTAGATATTACCAGCGTCAGGACGTAATTATGATCCGCCAGATCCGCAGTCTGCTTTATGAGCACGGCTATACCATTGGCGGTGCCCGACAGAAGCTGGAAGGGGACGAGTCCAAAGAAGATGTCACTCGCAGCCATCAAATTATTGCCCAGCTAAGAACCGAGCTGGAAGAAGTTCTGGATATTCTTAAAAGCTGAACTAAAAGACTATTTAGTAAAAAACCGGTATTAATACCGGTTTTTTTATGTCCAGTGTTTTATGTGAGTGAATTTTATTAAAATGAAAATATGATCACTAAAAATGATATAGAACAACTGTTTGCCAAAATGCGTAAAGCCGGCTGGAATATAGAACAGGCACTGGCATGGGGTTATTTTTTTAAACATCAAAGTCGGGAGCCACTGGAGAAACTGGCAGACTTTCTGGCTTCAAAAGAATATGAAGTGGTCGATATCAACCAGTCATTTCCGGATGAGATGTGGTGGCTGCAAATTGAGAAAATTGAAGAGCATAGTATTGATTCGCTGGATCAGCGTAATCAGGAATTTTATCAGTTAGCTAAACAGTATCACATCCATGCTTATGACGGCATGGATGTGTCACCGGTGGATTTTTAGGTGGTTCTGGTCAGGTGTTAGTGACAGCCGCAGCCGCTTTCATCACCTTCATCACCTTTACCACCACCACAACAGCCTCCGCTGTGATCATGTTCCTGCTGGTTTTCTGCTGCAAGACCCATTTCCAGTTCTTCCGGACTGGGATCTCGAATTTCTTCAATAGTGACAGAAAAACTGACATCCTTACCGGCTAATGGGTGGTTATGATCCATAATGACCGTATCATCCTGAATTTCCTTGACCACGACCATAACGGGCTGACCATTTTCATCCTGTCCCTGTAATACCATGCCTTCATGCAGTTCCAGATGAGCCAGGTGCTCTTTAGGTACGCTTTGCACGGCTTCAGGATTGTAATCACCATAGGCTTCAGAAGCTGGAATTTCCAGATCGGAAGAATCACCGATATTCATTTCGGCAATACGACTTTCCAGTCCGGGCATCATCTGACCACGGCCATACATAAAAAATAACGGGGCTTCATCGCCCATATTTTGATCAATAATATCGCTGTCAACGGATGCTTTGTATTTAATTGCTACAATCTGGTCTTGTGTAATGGCCATCATTCTCTCACTGTTTTAAATAAACCTCACTTATAAACCATTTTTATCAAAGTGGCAATAAAAGTGGTTTAATTGTGAGCAATATTTTTAAAATTGTCTCACCAGCACCCATGCTGGGAGTCGTTAATGACTCGGTATTGAAAATTTCTTGATATAGGCTAATGCAGTGTTTATAATGTGCGCCACAAACAGAATAGCTGGTTCCAGTTATTCATCTTATCGTCGGGGCATAGCGCAGCCTGGTAGCGCACCAGCATGGGGTGCTGGGGGTCGAAAGTTCGAATCTTTCTGTCCCGACCAATTTTTGTTTTTGTATTGTATTCTAACGTTTTTATACCACCCTTACTCTGTACGTAAAGCATCCACCGGATCAAGCT
>JALVDE010000163.1 GCA_027009375.1 Gammaproteobacteria bacterium | reverse complement strand
CTCAATTTTGCCGTTATAGGGGTGACCGGCAAAGGACTGTCCCACGACTTTAAGTGTCAGCTCACTATTCTCACCAATATCACTGGACTTAAAGGCATAACCATCCATGCCGGAATTGTCACAGGGCGGGGTATTAAAGGTAGCGGTCACATCCTCTGCCAGAATACGGTTTAAAGCATGACGTAAATCAACCCGTTCATAGCCTGCAACGGGCTGAATATCACTGATTATGCGGTTTTGCACTTCACTAACGGAGAGAAAAAGATTGTTATTCTGAGTGGTATTCTGAGTCATATTTTTAACCATAGTTCTAAAAAGTCCTGTGGGAGACGAAAATTAATTCAAAGGCTGGTTTTCGGGTATATCGTTGTCTTTAACGAGTGCCGTAATAAAACCTGCAATTTCTGTAATATTGTTTATATCCAGTATGGGGCATGCTAATTCCAGATCATAGCGTTCGGTTAAATCAGCCTGATCGCTGGCAATCGCCACAATATCCGGATCCTGAGGATATAACAGGGGTTTGCCCAGAGAAGGCCGGTGCAGTTCTATCTTGGAGATTTGCTCATGCTTAAAACCTTCTACCAGAACCAGATCAGCCTGCTGCAGATCCAGATGGGGCAGCAATTCAAATAGTTGAGGTTCAGGATGTTGCGCCCGATATGCCGGGCTGTGTTCCACCATCAGAGCCCAGCGACTGGCTGAAGCCACTAACATCTGATCCGCTCCGGCCTTACGCAGGCGGTAACTGTCCTTACCCGGTTTATCAATATCAAATTTTTCATGGTGGGTATGTTTTACCATAGCAATATGAATATTGGCTTGATTCAGCTCAGGGATTAACTGTTCCAGCAGAGTCGTTTTACCGGTACCGCTAAAGGCAGCAAAACCCAGTAATGGGGTATTTTTATATCGGGTCAGTGAAATCATGGGCAAAATATATCATAATTTACGCCATTTTAAATCTTAAGGCTTATCTGGATGCAGCAGTTTAAATGCAAAGACGTCACACTGATAAAAAAAGAGACCGGCTATAGTGGTTTCTTTACCATAAATAAATACACTCTACAGCACAGAATGTTCAGCGGTGCACAGACCCGGGTACTGCACAGGGAATGTTTTGAGCGGGGACATGCGGTTGGTGTACTGGCCTATGATCCCTGGAAAGACAGGCTTATATTATTGGAACAGTTCCGCATTGGTGCCTATGTTAATGAACTGGAGAATAGCAGTTCATCAGACAATAGTCCCTGGCTGCTGGAAATTATTGCCGGTATTGTAGAGCCTGGAGAATCCTGCCAGGAAGTGGCCCATAGAGAAGCGTTGGAAGAAGCGGGCTGTCAGTTGCTGGCTCTGGAACCCATAGGCGATTTTTTATCCAGTCCCGGTGGTACTTCGGAAACCACCCAGTTATATTGCGGCTGTGTTAAAAGTGATGGTATTGGCGGTATTCATGGCCTGGAAGAAGAAGGTGAAGATATCCGGGTGTGGGTGGTTGATTTTAAGGAAGCAGTCCAGTGGCTGAAACAGGGGCGTTTAAATAATGCCAGTGCCATGATAGCACTGCAGTGGTTAATGCTTAACCATGATTCAATAAAAAACAAATGGTTATCGTTATAAAATAATATACCAACGACTAACCGGATGCTTGTAACTAAAGATTTTTTCTTTTAAGACGCTAATATTTCTAAATAGTACATATAAGCCTGGGAGTACGGGTATTTTTATTGACGCTTCCAGCACCTAAAATTTCAGGAATAAAATATGTCTGACGCCATTACTGCTATAGCTCAAACCGGTATCCAGCAGGGTCTTAACGGTATCAAGAAAAATGCCTCACAACTGGCCAGTAAAGCGGCCATGGAAGGTAAGGCAGATATTATGACACCTGTGGTTGAAATGAAAATGAACAAGTACCAGGTGCTGGCTTCTGGAAAGGTTATTGAAACCGTGGATGAAATGCTGGGTGCTCTTTTAAATGAAAAAGTTTAATTAACCATTCTATCTGAATATTTTCCTGCCTCTATAGACTGCCTAACGGGTAGTTGTCTGCTATACTTTAATTTTTATATTGCCTTTTAAATAAGACAAGGTGCTTGATTTACGAACTATTCGGAAACCATGTAGTGTCTAAAGACAAAACTTTATCAATATCGATGGAAAAACTGAATGAATTACCGCCGCTTTCCAATGCGGCCCGTAAAATTCTGGAGATTATTTATAATCCGGACATTGATATTTCTGTATTTGTGGATGTTGTAGAGCAGGATCCTGTGCTGTTGGGTAAGCTGATTGGTCTGGCAAATTCTTCTTATTATGGGCACCGTAAGATAAGCAGTGCAGAACGAGCTATTATTGATATTCTGGGATTGAGAACAGCCAAAAATATAGCTCTGGGTGTGGTTTTAAGCGGGATTTTTGATACCCGGCACTGTCCGAATTTTAAAGTAGGGGATTACTGGCTTAATAGCCTGCTAAGTGCCCGCCTGGGCAGAGAGTTTGCTGTGTATGTTACAGACATACAGCGGGATGAAGTTTATTTGTGTGCCATGCTGTATGAAATTGGTCAGATGGCCCTGGCATTTCTGTACCCGCAAGTGATGAACCGGATCCTGGCTGAAGAGCAGACCCTGAGAATGGTCAGAGAACTAAAAAATTTTGGCCGCAATCATTATAGTATCAGCGCTGAACTGCTTGAAAAATGGAACTTGCCGGAAATTGTCGTACAGGTTTTATCAGAATCGGCTGAAATTGAGAGCTCCGGGGATAAAACAGAATACCAGACCGTTGAATTAAGTAAAATGACCCAGCTGATCCTGCTATGCAATACATTAAGCTCGGCAATTTTGTCTAAAGAAAATCAGATGGAATCTATAGCTGAACAGGACGATACACTCCCTGAGCCTTTACCGGATTTTCTACAACCGGTAAAGACCGAACTGGAAGCTATTTTAAGAAAAACAGCCAGTAACCTGGATGATTACCAGGAAATGGCCCAGCTTCTGAGTTGATATTATGTATAGCCCTGAAGAAAAACTAGCCGCCGATCAACTACTTGAAAAATATACCCCACTGGTAAAAAAAATTGCCTGGCATCTGTCATCCAGACTGCCTGCAGATATTCATATTGACGATATTATACAATCAGGCCTTATTGGCCTGCTCGATGCCAGTAAACATTATGATCCGAGCCAGGGGGCTCAGTTTGAAACCTATGCTACTATCCGGATCCGGGGCGCCATTCTTGATGAAGTCAGGCGCAGTGACTGGGTGCCTAAATCGGTGCATAAAAAAGCCAGGGATTTAACTGCGGCTATTGCAGAAATTGAGCGCCGTACTGGCCGTGATGCCAGGGATATTGAAGTAGCTCAGGAACTGGGCGTTTCCATGGATGAATATTATAATATTCTGCAGGACAGCAGTTCCTGCAGAATGCTCAGTTTTGATGATCTGGAAGCGGATGATACTCAGAGCCTGGGTATGTTTGAGGACCGGCATAGCAACGTGGTGTCTGAAGTGATGGATGAGGAGTTTAAACAGCGCCTGTCCCATGCCATAGCCAGTCTCCCGGAGCGGGAACGCATGGTTATGTCGCTGTATTATGATACCGAGATGAACCTTAAGGAAGTTGGAGCATTAATTGGCATCAGTGAATCCCGGGTCAGTCAGCTGCTCAGTCAGGCCCAGTTAAGATTAGTTGCAAGAATGAATGAAACATGAGCCATACAATTATACGCCGACAGTATCAGACCACCACACCGGTGGGTTTATATGAAGCTAATTTTCGCCGTTTAACCCGGATTTTGCCGGATATCGCCCAGCGTAAGGTAGGAGAGAGCATTGAATTAGCGGCAGAAAATACGACCATCACCATTCTTGAACAGTTTAAATATACTTCGATTATCAGCCTGCAACAGGTATTGAATACCTCTTTTAATAAGCTTTCTGACGTTGAGATGGAACTGCGTATCTGCCACGATGCCCGCCTGCTTGAAGTGGCAGGATACCAGGGGCGTAATCCGGTGCAGTCGGCGCTTTATTATCCGAACAAACACATGCTGCAGCTGGATGAAAAAAAACAGCTGAACTTATTATTGAAGGAAATACTGGAAACTTCTATCCGGCAGCAACGCTACCTTGCTGACTTTTTAACGCCTTAATGTCCTGGATAATACTATAAAAAATGTACCGACACTCTCTTTTATACACCCTGCTTAGCATAATACTGATGCTTATTTTGCCTGCTGTACAGGCTGATGATTTTGATAAAGCCCTGCAGGCTTATGCAAAAAGTGATTATGTACAGGCCATAAAACTATTCACTCCAATGGCTGAACAGGGAGACAGCCGGGCTCAATATAACCTTTGGCTGGCTTATAATAAAAATGGCGATACTGAACTATCCCGGCAGTACCTGATTCAAAGTCGCAGCAGCGGACTTATTGACAGTTATTTAATAGTGGTTTCTGATAAAACCATTGCAGCACTTAATCCCGAGCAGTCATGGCTATTCAGCCAGCCGGAAGAAAGTTACACCCTACAGCTGGCAACAGGAAATACAATCGATTATCTGCAGCAAAAGAAGCAGAAACTGATAAAAGGGAATAAATTGGTTCAGGATCATAACCTGTTAATTCTAAAAGTGAAATTTGTAGATAAAGAGCATAATGATGCTCCTTCCAGTCGTTATATTCTCGTTTACGGGGCATTTGATTCCATTCAAAAGGCTAAGACAGAAATGGCCAGGCTGCCTGAATCAGTGCAGAAAGACAAACCCTGGATTAGAACATTTAAGGATTTACAGTCTATAATGTATAAAAACCAGGTAAAAAAGTAGGACTTTATGGGTGCCTTGCAGTTTTTTAATGATGAACCTTCTGAACCGAAAGGGGAGCTTACCCCCGGCTGGAAAGTTCTGATCGTTGATGATGAGCCGGAAGTACACCAGGTCACCCGTCTGGTTTTAAATCATTTTCAGTTCCGTGATCAGTCCATTCAGCTTCTGGATGCTCATTCTGCCGAAGAAGCCAAAAAGCTTTTTGAAAATGAAAAAGATATTGCGGTGGCTTTTGTGGACGTTATTATGGAAACGGATAACGCGGGACTGGAACTGGTGGAATTCGTACGTAATAAGCTGCAAAATGAAGATGTGCGAATTATTATCCGAACCGGACAACCGGGGGTGATCCCGGAACAGGCAACAGTCACCAATTATGATATTGATGATTTCAGGGAAAAAACAGAACTTACCAATAAAAAGCTTATCTCCACCCTGACCCTGGCGCTTAAACACTATGAAACCCATCAGCAGCTGACAATGGCTAAAGAAAAAGCAGAACAGGCTAATGAAGCCAAAAGCCAGTTCCTGGCCAATATGTCCCATGAACTGCGAACACCTATGCACGGTATTCTCAGTTATTCCTCCCTGGGATTAAATCGCTATGAAACTTTACCCAGAGACAAACTGGCTGTGTATTTTGAACGCATTAACAGCAGCGGTTTAAGATTATTAACTCTGCTTAATGATCTGCTGGATCTGTCCAGGCTGGAAACCAGCCACGCTGAAATTAATAGTGAGTCATTTGATTTTTATGAAACCCTTCAGGCAATTATTCTGGAACAGGATCTGTTTATTCAACGTAAGGAACTTCAGCTTGACTTTAAAATTAATTCTGCAAGGCTGCAAATGAACAGTGACCGGAAAAAAGTCCAGCAGCTGCTGTATAACCTGCTAAGTAATGCAATAAAATATTCACCTCAGGGTGGTTCTATCCGTTTTGAAATAAATGATAGTGAGCTAAAACAGGCTGATACCGTGGTTAAAGCCCTGTTATTTCGTATTATTGATGAAGGGCCGGGTATTCCTGAAGATGAGTTGCAACTGATTTTTGATAAATTTACCCAGAGCAGTAAAACCGATACCGGGGCTGGTGGTATTGGTCTTGGACTTTCCATCAGTAAGGAAATAACGCAACTTCTGGGTGGTGAGCTCCGGGCAGAGCCGGGGTGTAAAAAAGGGGCTGCATTCAGTTTGTTATTGCCCGTTAATTTATAATCTCCTTATTAATTTCTGTTTAAATCCTGTCTCTCTGTTCTTTTTGTGCTTTTCCCTGCTTTAAACTTTGTTATTCTATGGAGACCATTATTCACTGTCATTTTTTTGGCATTTATACCCTTTTATTCTTTTTTAAGTGTTTCAGGAGTGAATTTTATTATGAAAAACGCGCTTTTATGGGCTACACTTAGTCGAAAGGCCATTTATGGAACACTATTTGCTTGGTTCTGGTATATGTTTTTCATACAGGGTAAAAATGGGCATAAGACGGGGATTATTTAAAAAGATCCGCAATTTAAAAAAACCACTAAAGATTTTACCTATAATAAACTAATATAATGGCTATCTATATTTTTAATCAGTAACAGGAAAACAATATGGCAGATGAAGATCTGGATCTGGACGAAGGCGAAGAGGCCCCGAAGTCATCCAAGAAATTGATCATAATCATTGCAGCAGTGGTGGTATTATTAATTGGTGCGGGAGCCGGTATGTATTTTATGGGCTTTTTTGATGATGAACCGCAACAGGCAGAAGCAGGTCAGTCTGCTGAAGGCGGAGATACAAAAGCGGCAGAGGAAGAAGAAGTCGAACCGGTTGCCGAACGAAGTTACTGGCCGCTGGAGCCGCCTTTTGTACTGAACTTTGAAGGCAAAAGCAAAGCCCGTTATATGCAAATTGGTCTGGAAGTGGTAACCACCAATGATAAAGCCTTTGCCGCAGTCAAGAAGCATCTGCCGGTAATACGCAATGAAATTGTGTTATTGCTCAGTGGTCAGAAATATGAAGAGATGGTCACACCGGAAGGTAAGGAGCAACTGCGGGCAGAACTGATAGAAACAGTTAACAATGTGCTGAAACAGCATAAAGTTAAAAAAGGTATTGAGAATATTTACTTTACCAGTTTCGTAATGCAATAAATAACGATCCAGAAACTTTATAAAGGTGAAAAACCAGCGTGACAGATTTACTCTCACAAGAGGAAATTGATGCTTTATTACACGGTGTAGACGATGGTGATGTCGATACCGAAGAGGATGAAGAGGAAGACGGCGATGCCCGGCAGTACGATTTTAATAGTGAAGATCGTATTGTCCGCGGGCGTATGCCCACCCTGGAAATGATTAACGAGCGTTTTGCCCGTTATCTGCGCATCAGTATGTTTAATATGTTACGCCGTTCGGCAGAAATTTCTGTGGGTGGTATCCAGACTTTAAAATTTGGGGAATACATTCATACGCTTTTTGTACCCACCAGTCTTAATCTGATAAAAATGAAACCCATGCGCGGAACAGCCATCCTGGTGATAGAACCGACCCTGGTATTTATTCTGGTGGACAATTATTTTGGCGGAGAAGGTAAGTTTCACGCTAAAATTGAAGGTCGGGAATTTACACCCACAGAACAACGGGTCATTCATATGTTTATGGAGATCTGTTTTAAGGATCTGGTTAAAGCCTGGGAACCGGTTATGCCCATTGAATTTGAGTTTACCAGCCGTGAAGTAAATCCCCAGTTTGCCAATATTGTTAGTCCTACCGAAGTCGTCGTGGTCAGCAGTCTGCATGTAGAACTGGAAGGCGGTGGGGGTAATGTTCATGTGACTATGCCTTACTCCATGCTGGAACCTATTCGTGAATTACTGGATGCCGGTATTCAAAGTGACCGTAGTGATGTGGATGAACGCTGGAGTCAGGCATTAGGTGATGAAATCAAATCAGCAGAAGTTGAAGTCTCTGCAACCCTGACCAGAACCGAGTTAACCTTACAGGAAGTTATTAACTTAAAAGAGGGTGATATTATTCCAATCGATATGCCTGAGACGGTCAGTGTTTATGCAGAAGATATTCCAGTATTCAAGGCAACTCACGGCGTACATAATGGTCATTATGCCATTAAAATTGTGGACAAAATGGAGCGTCCTACCCATATGGAAACCGGGATCCCCTTTCTGGATGATACTTATACTTCTGGTGAAGAAAAAGATGACTCAAAAAAAGATACAGGTGATAAACACTCATGAATGATGAAACTGATAATGTAGAAACCGAGGAAGATCCCTGGGCTGAAGCCATGAACGAACAGGCTGAAGCTGAAGGAGGTTCTTCTGCAGGCTTTGAGAACCTGGAAGATGAAGGTCAGCAGAATGAGGATGAAATCAATCTGGATGTCATCCTGGATGTTCCCGTGGATATATCCATGGAAATAGGACGTACCAAAATCAGTATTCGCAACCTGCTGAAACTGAACCAGGGGTCAGTTATCGAACTGGATCGCCTGGCGGGTGAGCCCATGGATGTACTGGTTAACGGGACACTCATTGCGCATGGTGAAGTCGTGGTCGTTAATGATAAATTTGGAATCCGGCTGACCGATGTTATCAGTCCGGTTGAACGTATCAAGAAATTAAAATAATCTTGAAAATTTCCGGCTTCATAAATAAATATCTTTTCCGGGTAATCTTTCTGCTGGTACTATTACTGTGTCTGCAAAATGCCATGGCTGAACCTGTACTTATCAGCGAGTCAGATGAAGTTGCACAGGCCCTAACACAGGAACAAGTGCAAGAGAAGCAAACCCAGCCAGACAAAACCGACAAAAAGAGCTTTTCTTTTTTAATGGCAGAACGAAGCAAAAAGGAGGCTGGCAGCTTGCATTCAGGTCAGGCACTGAATGTATCCCTGGGGCTGATTTTTATTTTACTGCTTATTTTTTCCATGGCCTGGTTTATGCGCAAAATGGGCTATAGCAATATTTCAGGGCAGGAGAATCTAAAAATACTGGCCACCCTGAACCTGGGACAAAAAGAAAAAATCGTTCTGTTGCAGGTAGGCAAACAGGAAGACAGGCAGCAACTGGTACTGGGCATTACCGCCAGTCAAATTAATACCCTGCATGTTTTAAAGGAACCCATTGAGGCGGACACTGACGGCATGACGCCTGAACAGGGCTTTGCTGCAAAATTAACAGAATCTCTGGGTAATTTTAAAAAGGTCAAATGATTCAATGAAACAAATACATAATAAGGCAGCCTTTTTACCTGTGACATCCCTGCTTATAGCAGTGTTTTTAATTCTGTTTCCTATAAGCGGTTTTGCGGCTCCTGATCTTAATGTGCTGACGGTTACACCGGGTAATAATGGTGAAGAGAGCTATTCAGTGACCCTGCAGGCACTGTTTTTTATGACCGTGATCTCGCTGCTGCCGTCCATGCTGCTGATGATGACCTCCTTTACCCGCATTATTATTGTACTGGCCATTGTCCGACAGGCGACGGGTTTAATGCAGGCGCCCCCGGCACAGGTTCTGGTTGGCCTGGGCATATTTATGACCCTGTTTATTATGGCTCCGGTGTTTGAAAAAATGTACAGTGATGGTTTTAAACCCTATCTGGATGATCAAATCGGCATTGAAGCGGCCGTAGAAAAAGCTTCCAGCCCCCTGCATGAGTTTATGCTGGCCCAGACAAGAGAAAAAGATCTGACCATGTTTACGGAAATAGCCGATGCAGGTCCGTATCAGACACCCGCCGATGTACCCTTTACCGTATTAATACCGGCTTTTGTCACCAGCGAACTGAAAACAGCCTTTACCATCGGATTTCTGATTTTTATTCCTTTTTTGATTATCGATCTGGTGGTTGCCAGTGTATTGATGTCTATGGGGATGATGATGTTATCCCCTCTGATTGTTTCCATGCCGTTTAAGCTGATGTTATTTGTGCTGGTGGATGGCTGGTCTATGATTATGGGGACTCTGGCGTCCAGCTATTATATATAAGAGCAGTATTGAGCGCTGAGCGCTGAGCGTTGAGAAAAGAGCCAAGAGCCAGGCCTTAGGCTAAATTTATAAGTGGAGAGTTTATGACTCCTGAATCTGTTTTAGATATCCTTCAGGGTGCTGTTTATCTGATTATTGTTCTGCTGCTGATTATTCTGCTGCCGGCTCTGATTACAGGGTTGCTGGTGAGTATGTTTCAGGCAGCGACTCAGTTAAATGAACAGACGTTAACCTTTATACCTAAATTACTGGTTACTTTTGCCATTTTAATGTTTGCCGGCCCTTATATGCTGGATCGTATTATGGAATACATGCACCAGATGTTTATTAATATTCCCATGTTTCTAAGTGGTGGCTAAGGGTGTTTACCACTGAGGAAATTACCGCCTTTGTGGGAGCCTTTGTATGGCCTTTTATTCGTATCAGTGCCATGATGCTGGTAGCGCCTTTATTTTCTTCCAAATCCGTTCCTATTCGGGTTCGGGTGCTGGCTTCCGTGGCCCTGTCTGTAGTGATTATTCCCGTGCTGCCGCCTTTACCCCTGGTTGATTTTGTCAGTGGAGAAGCGCTGCTGATTGCAGTTAACCAGGTTTTAATTGGTGCCATTATGGGTTTTGCACTGCAGCTGGCCTTTAATCTCTTTGTCATGGCCGGACATATTCTGGCCATGCAGGCCGGTCTGGGTTTTTCATTAATGAACAGTCCCCAGGATGGTGTTCAGGTAACGGTTGTCGGTCAGCTGTACCTGTTTCTGGCCACCTTGCTGTATCTTGCTATGGATGGGCATTTAATCCTGATCCGGGAAGTTCTCAATAGTTTTACTGTATTACCGGTTGCGACTAATGGTATTTCTCCCACGGGGTTCTGGATGCTGGTCAGCTGGGGAAGCGAAATGTTTCGCAGTGCGGTTATGATGGTGTTACCCGGTATTACCGCTTTATTAATGGTTAATGTCAGCTTTGGCGTGATGTCCAAAGCCTCTCCGCAGCTTAATCCGTTTTCCATCGGTTTTCTAATCACCATTATCCTGGCTTTTGTTATTATTTATATTACCTTGCCAACTTTATGGCCCTATTTTACCAGGATTATGGACTCTATATTCTTACTGATTCAGAATATTCTGGATCAGAGTGCCGCCTATAATGCAGGAAAAATATAATGGCAGAGAATCAGGACGGTCAGGAAAAATCAGAAGAACCCACGGCGAAAAAGAAAGAGGAGTCCCGAAAAAAAGGACAGGTGGTTCGTTCTAAAGAGTTGACCACTTTTTTTATGCTGGTGATGTCAATTGTAGGCATTATGATTTTTGCCAGTGATATGATAGAAACCATAACGGCCATTATGCGTAATAATTTTGCTGTTGAACGGGACACTTTGTTTCATACCGGACAGCTGTTTATTCATTTCAGGGGCGAACTGGCTTCCATGCTTTATTCTATGTTGCCCCTGTTTATTCTTATGGTTATTACGGCCATCTTATCGAGCTCCATACTTGGAGGATTTAACTTTTCTTCTGAGTCACTTAAACCCACTCTATCCAAGATGAATCCTATTAAGGGGTTAAAAAAAATTATTGGTATAAATGGGTTAATTGAATTACTAAAAAGCAGTCTTAAACTGATTCTCTTAGGCAGCATTGCCGTCTATTTTATCTGGGCTGATCGTATGGAGATTTATGGCCTGTCAGAAGAGCCTTTTCCAGATGCTTTAATTCATGCCATGGAACTATTGTCATGGCAGTTTTTAATCGTGTCTTTAGGTATGATAGTGGTTGTCCTTATTGATGTACCCTACCAGATCTGGAATAACAAAAAACAGTTAAAAATGACCAAGCAGGAAGTTAAGGATGAGTCCAAGAATTCTGATGGTAATCCCGAAATAAAAGGTCGTATCCGGCAGCTGCAGCGGGAAATGGCCATGCAGCGCATGATGGCGGATGTGCCTAAAGCTGATGTTATTATCACCAACCCGACTCATTATGCAGTAGCCCTGCAATACGATCCGGACGGCAGCGGCGCACCGGTTATGCTGGCCAAAGGCGTGGACCTGGTGGCTCTGCAGATCCGCAATGTCGCCCAGGCTCATGATGTCCCAGTTCTGGAAGCACCGCCTTTATCCCGTGCCATTTATCATAATGTAGAAATCGGCCATGAAATTCCTGCCGGTCTGTACGTTGCCGTGGCCCAGGTACTGGCCTATATCTTCCAGCTTAAAAACGGGGAAATTGATGAATCCATGAAACCGGATCTGAGTCACCTGCCTATTCCTCCGGAATTTAATTATTAACCTTTAATCGTTCTGTCATAATCTGGCACACAATCTGCTAACTATACCTGTAAATGTTAAAAACGAATAAAAAACCGTAAATTCGTCAAAAAACAGTCACAGGAATACAGTCAGGTTAATATGGCCACAGCAGCAATTGACGTTAAATCTCAGATTACTCAGTTTATCCAGAGCGGATTAGGGACGCCATTATTATTAATGGGCATTCTGGCCATGGTGATTCTGCCATTGCCGACCATTTTACTGGATATGCTGTTTACCTTTAATATTACCTTTGCTCTGATTATTCTCCTGATTGTTGTCTATGCCAGAAAACCACTGGATTTTGCCCTTTTTCCTACCGTTATTCTGATTGCCACCTTATTACGCCTGGCTTTAAACGTCGCCTCTACCCGTGTAGTACTGCTTAATGGCCATGAAGGTTCTGATGCGGCGGGAAAAGTCATTCAGTCCTTTGGTGAAGTGGTTATTGGCGGTAACTATGCTGTCGGCCTGGTGGTGTTTATAATCCTGGTGATTATTAACTTTGTGGTGGTAACCAAGGGTGCGGGACGGGTTGCTGAAGTCAGTGCCCGTTTTACTCTGGACAGTATGCCCGGTAAACAGATGGCCATTGATGCGGATCTT
>JALVDE010000162.1 GCA_027009375.1 Gammaproteobacteria bacterium | reverse complement strand
ACTGGCCCATGCCGATGAAATTCGTCAGTATGAAGAGAAACAGAAAAAGATCACGCCCTGGTTATTTAATGAATAGCGGCAAAATTATTTAGATTCAACTATTAAGACAAACAGAGAAATAATATGACTAAAAAAATTGCGGTTCTGCCCGGTGACGGCATCGGTATTGAAATTGTTGCCCAGGCTGTTAAGGTGCTGGAATGTTTAAATGCGGATTTCGGTCTGAATGCTGAAATGGAACAGGGACTGGTTGGCGGTTCCGCCTATGATGAAACCGGTTCACCTTTACCTGAAGCCACTCTGAAACTGGCCAAAGAAGCTGATGCGGTATTATTAGGCGCAGTGGGCGGCTATAAATGGGAGTCACTGGATATTTCAGTACGCCCCGAAAAAGGGCTGCTGGGTCTGCGTTCTGAACTGGAACTGTTTGCCAATCTGCGGCCTGCCATTTTATATCCGCAGCTGGCTCATGCCTCTACTCTAAAACCTGAAGTGGTTTCAGGGCTGGATATCATGATTGTACGGGAGCTGACCGGCGGTATTTATTTTGGACAGCCAAGAGGTATCAGAGAACTGGAAAATGGTGAAAAACAGGGCTTTAATACACTTATCTATAAAGAGTCTGAAGTTGAGCGAATTGCTCATGTGGCTTTTGAAACAGCCATGAAACGTGATAAACGTCTCTGCTCTGTAGATAAAGCTAATGTACTGGAATGTACAGAACTGTGGCGTGAAGTAGTTGAACGGGTTAGTAAGGACTATCCTGAAGTGGAACTCAGTCATATGTATGTGGATAATGCCGCCATGCAGTTGGTAAGGGCACCCAAGCAGTTTGATGTTATGGTTACCACCAATATGTTTGGTGATATTCTGTCCGACTGTGCCGCCATGCTGACCGGCTCTATTGGTATGCTGCCGTCTGCTTCCATGGATAAAAATCAGAAAGGTATGTATGAGCCTATCCATGGCTCAGCACCGGATATTGCCGGTCAGGATATTGCCAACCCACTGGCCACCATTTTATCAGTTGCCATGATGCTGCGGTATTCGCTGGGCGCTGAAGAACTGGCGGTTAAAGTTGAAAAAGCCGTGGATGATGTTCTGAACCAGAATTTAAGAACTGAAGATATTTATACGCAAGGGGATACTAAAGTCGGCACCAGTGCTATGGGTGATGCAGTTGTGGCCGCCTTAAAACCTTAATTATTATTAACCAATCCAATCATAAGCCAGGAATAGAAAAATGACTAAAGAATTTGATGTTGCAGTTGTCGGTGCCACCGGTGCCGTCGGCGAA
Organism: Gammaproteobacteria bacterium; assembly: GCA_027009375.1. GTDB lineage: Bacteria > Pseudomonadota > Gammaproteobacteria > GRL18 > GRL18 > JANELJ01. Next base: position 2,389 of record JALVDE010000162.1, on the reverse strand, counting down.
ACCATGATGGCGATACTGGAACAGCGTGATTTTCCAGTTCGTAACTTATACCCGCTGGCCAGTGAGCGTTCTGCCGGTAAAAAAGTACAGTTTAAAGGTAAAAACTATACGATTGAAGATCTCAGTACCTTTGATTTTTCCAAAGTACAGATCGGTCTGTTTTCAGCCGGCGGCAGTATTTCAGAAATATATGCCCCTAAAGCGGCTGAAGCGGGTTGTGTTGTAGTGGACAATACTGCTCATTTCCGATATGACGATGATATTCCCCTGGTGGTCCCGGAAGTTAATCCTCATGCTATTGCCGGATACAAAAATCGCGGAATTATAGCCAATCCAAACTGTTCCACTATCCAGATGCTGGTGGCATTAAAGCCCATTTATGATGCCGTAGGTATTGAGCGTATAAATGTCTGTACTTACCAGGCCGTTTCCGGAACCGGAAAAAATGCCATTGAAGAACTGGCTACCCAGACAGCCAATATTTTAAACTGTAAGGAAGTAAAAGCTGAAGTTTATCCCAAGCAGATTGCGTTTAATGTACTGCCGCATATTGACGTATTCAAGGATAATGGCTATACCAAGGAAGAAATGAAAATGGTCTGGGAAACCCAGAAGATTTTTGAAGATGATGCCATTATGGTTAACCCAACTGCAGTTCGGGTTCCGGTCTTTTATGGTCACTCAGAAGCACTGCATATAGAAACTAAAGAAAAAATCAGTGCCGAAAAAGCCACTGAACTGATGCAGAGCTTTGACGGTATTGAAATTCTGGATACCCGGGAAGACGGGGGTTATGCGACTGCCGTTACTGAAGGCGCGGGTAATGATCCGGTTTACGTCAGCCGTATTCGTGAAGATATTTCCCATCCTCGCGGGCTGGATATGTGGGTGGTTGCCGATAATGTACGCAAAGGTGCTGCTTTGAACAGTGTCCAGATTGCAGAAATATTAATTAAAGATTACCTGTAGTCTCTACTATCGATCCTCATTTATTCCCTCTCCCTTCGAAAGAGGGTTAGGGTGAGGTAGCGTAATAAAAATTCAAGGAAGCGTGAATTGGTTTGCAAAATTTAAATAATTTGCAAACTGGTTAATGTTTTTCTTGAATTTTTTGTTTTAACATACTAAAAATAAAGACAATATAGTAAGCGTTTGTGCTATTATTTCTGAAAAACCAGCTATAATTAAGAAAAAATGCTCTGGCGTTATTTTCGAAGTAAATACTTACTAAATGAAATCCAGTACAAATTTTGTACAATTATTAATAATTAGTCTTCACAATCTGTAAGCAAAATAGAATTATGATAATAAGAATTTTCTTAGGGAATGATTCCTGTAGGAATTTGCTTATCACGAATTTTTATACTAGTTTGAAGACATATCGTATTCTGAAAAATATAAAATAGGGAGTCAGCAAGTGCGGAAATCAATTCTTGCATGTACTGTATCAGTGTTAATGTCGCCAATGGCCGGCTGGGCTTTAGGCCTGGGAGATATACAGGTTAATTCAACCTTGAATCAGGCTCTGAAAGCAGAAATAGAACTGCAATCTGCTACCAAAAAAGATCTTGAATCTCTGCATGTTGGGCTGGCATCCCGTAAAGCTTATTCCCGTTCAAATATAGAGTTCAGTGATTACCTGAAAAAGTTTCACTTTAAGGTAATACAGAAAAACGGTAAAAATTATATTTCTATTACCACACGTAAACCGTTTAAAGAACCGTATGCCAATTTTCTGGTAGAAGCCAGCTGGGGTTCTGGGCGATTACTGCGTGAATACACCATGCTTGTGGATCCTCCGGAGTTTGTAAAAGCTAACTCCCGGGCACCTTCTGTTGCAACGACTTCCAGTGTAGCTCAGGTTAAGCGCAGTTCCGGCTCTTCTTCATCCGGCACAGTAAAACGTTCACAGCCTCAACCATCTTATTCCGGTAGTACCGGTGAGCTGGTTTACGGGCCTACCCAGAAAAATGATACCTTATGGTACATTGCCAAAAAAATGGCACCAGCCAATGTTTCCATTGATCAGATGATGATGGCTCTGTTAAGAGACAACCCTGATGCCTTTGTGGGAAACAACATCAACAACCTCAAAGCAGGTTATGTGCTTAGAATTAAAGATGCCGCCAGTTTAAATCAGCTGGATCGTCGCAGTGCCCGTCGTCAGGTTCAGGAACAATATCAGGCCTGGAAAGAAGCCAGGGCGCAAAGGGTCAGCACGGTCAGTCCGGTTGATCGCAGCGATCGCAGTGCAGATGAAACCGCTGTTAATGATGGACAGTTAAAACTGATTGCTTCCGGTGAATCAGGTTCTGCCGGCACCCAGGGAAGTCTGGCCAGTGATGCCAGTGCTCTGAAAGAGAAACTGGCCATGGCCAGTGAAGAGCTT
>JALVDE010000161.1 GCA_027009375.1 Gammaproteobacteria bacterium | reverse complement strand
GATATTAAGGAAGTAAAATCAGAATGATAAACCGAACCACTTTCCAGGTCAGCAATAACCCCCTTATTTGAATAGGCGAGTTTTACAGAGTCATAGCCATTGTCATCCTGGCTGCCGCCATTAACGATATCATAACCACCGGCAGATAAGTCGAAAAAGTTATTACCCTCATTACCGTTAAAGTTATCATCCTGGCTGGACCCTATAACTGATGAGAATTCAGTAATGGCAATATCACTGGCATTCAGACTGTTAATATTTAAATTGAGAAAATCATTGGACAGTTGCCATTGAGCACTCCAGTCTTCAAGAAAACCTGTCCATTGGGTCAGCCCCATTAAACGATTACCTTCTATAGCGGATGCCTGACCAAAATTAAAACCTATTCCAGGATAAGTGATGTCAGAGACAGTAAAGCCCGGTAAATCAAAGGATGGAATAATGGTTACTTCAGGCAACATTTGAAAGGAGATACCGGCATCCGGTTCTGTCTTAGCCGTACCTGAATATTCACTGTAATCCAGAGTAAGATCACCGTCTCCTTTAGTTAAAGTTCCCTGTAAAGAGGCATCACCCACAAATTTGACTGTGGTATTTCCTGCTCCAGTGACGATATTTTCAATATCCAGCCCGATTGCAATATTTCCACTAAGCCAGTCAGGCAGAATTTGACTGAAATCAACCGTATCGAGGGTATAACCATTGAGCAGATCCTGTAAAGCAGTGTCAGTTGCAACAACAATATTCATACCCACACTTAAATCAGGAATATCAATAGCAGAAGCTGACATACCCAGTTTATCAGCCAGGGCAACTCGGATCTTATCCAGTTTATCCGCCCATGCCAGCAGATTACCGCTGTCCAGTTTAATAACCTCAATAGTGAGGTCCGAGTTCACTGCTGAAAAGTCAAAAGTGTCATAACCTTCCGGTATTAATGCCTGACCTGAGCCATTTTTTAAATCAGGCAGTTCCAGCACAGCAGCCGCTCCCCAGATCCCTTCAAACTTATAGGTATCACCACCCGTAGCCCCGGAAAGTATATTAACACCAGGAGAAACCGTTCCATCTATCCAGGGAGCCAGCATGGCTTCAAGCATACTGGAAGCAAAGGCGGAATCCTCTAACTTATCAGATATTCCCGTTTTACCTAATAACAGCTTTTTAATATAGTTACCGCCGATATTAAAGGTATTTGCCCCCATCAGGCTGCCGCCGGCCAGATTATCCCATACAGAAGAAGCCAGCTCACCCGCCGCCTGTGACATACTGGTACCGTTTTGTTTGGCATTAAGCACAGAGTCCAGAGTATCTTTGCCAATACCAATATTACTTCCGATTAACAGATTGGCACCAGCACCATAATTAATATTATCTATATTCATTACTTTACCGGAGAAACCAGAAAGACTCTGAGTATATTCACTGGAACGGACGGTCAGTTCTGCTATTTTATTATCATCAAATTCAGTTTTATCAAATACTATCTGCCATTTAACCTCAGAGTTCTGTGTGGTTTTTGATACATTGATAGTTTTACCGGACAACTCAGACGTTAAAGCATCCTTTATAGTCTGAGCGGTTGAATCTGCATTGAAAGTTCCAATTTTCAGCCCCTGATAGAAAAGGTTAAAATTACTATTACCAATAGTGCTGGTCAGTGTTTGTGTCTCATGACTATTATCAAGTGAAGCGACTTCAACACCATTAGAGGAGGAAATAAGGTTCACTTTACGTAAGCTGATACCCGTATCGGTGTAATCAATAGTATTACTGACAAAGAAATCCGGTAAGCTCCCCCCGAGTAAACTTGAAATATTTTCAATAGTCCCCTTTACACCATCTACTAAAATAGAACTTCTGATACCGCTACCGCCTATTAAAGTACCCGCAAATTCAGCATCTCCATCCAGTGCAAAAGTATTTTTTTCCCTACCGCCATAAATGATAGTATTGGAGTCAACATGAGTAAATTTTATTTTATTAAGATCAACCTTAGTCAGCGCATCCATTTGCATTAAAGGCAGTTCAATAGAATTCGGCTTAACAACAGTCAGAGAAGTGGAACCATCTTTTTCTTTAGAAAAGGTAAATTTTAATTCATCGGTGACAGCTCTAAAATCAAGCAGCAGATCGAAGCCGTTTTCTGTAACTATTTTTGTATCAATAGTCAGGGTTCTGTCAGTATTGAGAAAGGGAATTCGATTACCAAAAGGGACCGCCTGGGCAGCAAATGCATTCCATTTGGCATCAGGACCCCAGTCATTGCCGAAATAGAACTGGTTGTTTGCCGCAGATGCTTTAATGGTTTCTATATAATTAAACTGTTTATCCTTAACTTCAACCGTATTGGCATTAGCATCAAAATCAGCTGTAACTGAACCGCCTGAACGTTTGGAACCGGTTAAAGTATTCTGTTTTGCAAGTACATTGTCTGTTCCGGTTCCAGCCTTATAGTTATTATCTGAAATAACATGAATCATAGACTCGGCAATTCGACTAAAATCTATAGTATCCTCATCACCCTGGCCTTTAGTTTCTGTGATAACATCCTGACCCCAGGCTCCGTTAAACTGATACAGGTCATTACCATCGCCACCAGATAGAATATCATTTCCAACCCCCCCGTTTAAACGATCATTGCCGGCATTCCCTTCCAGAATATCATCACCATCGCCACCAGATAAAATATCATTGCCTGCATCACCTTTCAGGGTGTCATTATCCTGTCCACCTACAAGACGGTCATTACCGCTGCCACCCGAAAGCATATTCGAAGCGGTATTTCCCAGTATAAAGTCATCACCTCCGCCAGCATTGATTATGCTGGTCTGGTTTCCTTTCACAAAAATCTGATCATTACCCAGGCCGGAAGTTAAAACGGCAGAATGGGTATTGGTTCCATCCTGAATATAAGCCTGTCCCTTAAAGCCGGTTTCAATTAAAATTTCTTCAAACGATACCGGATCGGAAAATCTTGGTGAAGCAGAACCGGTTCCTTCAAATTCCAGTGATTTTGAAGCCAGTTCTTTGTTACTGAAAGTGGAAGAAGCAGATGAATTGTTTATATAAATCTTATCTGCCTGAAAGTCAGACGCTATTTTTAATACGTAAGTGGCTGATAAATCATCTGAAGTATTAATGATACCCGGCAGCTGCCCCTGTGCAGAAAATATCAGGGTATTTTTACCTTTACCCAGGGTCAGATCAGCAATCCCCTGTGCAGAAATTATAAAGTCTGTGCCGTCAGGCTCAACACGAAGCTGACCGTTGTCATTAATAATATAAGTCAGATCATCGGTAATTGCTGAAAAATCAAGATGGGACTTAATCTCATCTGATTGATTAATTATGGCCAGGGACTGGCTAATATTTTTAACAATATAATTAGAAGAAACCTGATCATTTATTTGTGATTTAATAACTTCTACGTTTTTAACTGAATTTAAAGTAAAGTTTTTATTAGTAGTGAACTCCCCAAAAGTATTATTACTAATAGCCAGCTCACTGACATCTTCAATATCCAGCTGTAGCCGGGTAGTACTATTATTTTTAACCAGTTGAACATTTACAGCAGATTGATTGTTAATAATAAATGTTGTCTGGAGTTCATTTACCAGTTTTTGCTGCCACAGGTCAATGGCAATCTGCTGTATTTGAGTATCGTCAAGCAACAGCTCTGACCCTGAAATGGCGGCTGA
>JALVDE010000160.1 GCA_027009375.1 Gammaproteobacteria bacterium | reverse complement strand
AATGAGTATCTGCGGGTTGTGCATCAGTGCCCGGGCAATCATCAGGCGGCGTTTCATGCCGCCGGATAATTCCCGTGCCATTTCACGGCGTTTATCCCATAATTCGAGCTGCCTCAGACGTTGTTCTGCTCTTTTAAAGGCTTCTTTACGTTTTACACCATAAAAACCGGCCTGGTTAACCAGTATTTCTTCAACAGGTTCAAAAACATTAAAGTTAAATTCCTGGGGGACAATACCCAGGTTTTGCTTAGCTTCACGAGGACATTTATTTAAATCATAGCCCTGAATAATGATCCGTCCGGAAGTTTTGTTAATTAAAGAACAGACAATACCAATGGCCGTCGATTTACCGGCCCCATTGGGGCCGAGTAGAGCAAGAAAGTCACCCTGTCGTACACTCAGGTTAATCCCTTTCAGTGCCTCAAAACCGTTGTTATAGGTTTTTCTCAGGTCTTTAATTTCCAGTGCATGGATACTCATATAAATTCAACGGGTTTATTAGGTTAAATTGTGCTTAAGTGTAACACTTTTCAAGGTAAAGACTGTATTGGATTCTGTGTATTAAAGGAATATATCTTGCATATATAGAGTGTTTTATCTATATTTAAAGAGAGGTTGTTAGCCTGGACTAGGCTATACAAGTGGTCCTCTTTAATTATGGTTACAGGGCCAGAACGGTTAATGACTAATGATCAGAATAAAAAGCAGCTGACATTTTTAAGCCTGAAATGGAAAGTGGTTTTCGGGATCAGTGTGGCATTGATTGCGGTTAATGTCATTGTCTCCTGGGTCAGTTACCAGCATATACTGCTGCAGTCCGAACAAAATCGACAGTTTTCCCAACAGGCACATATTAAGGGTATTGAGGGCATTGTAAAAAACAGTTCTGAGAGAATGCGCCAGCTGTCCTATCTTATCCCCCTGCTGCAGCTGGATAAACCATCACAAAACATCCTGCCCGATAAACCAGCACATAATATTACTTTTGTAGATAATCTGCGTGAAATTATTCAGCAACATGCTTCTTTACTGCAAATAGAATATGGTCTGAACAGCCTGTATTTTTTTGCTGATTTAAAACAGCCTGCAGTGTCCTGGGGTGGACAGTCCCTTCCGGATGCGGTCAAGCAAATGGTGGCAGACAGTCTTTTAAATGAACGCCCCCAAAATCGTATGGAATGTCATGAACAGTGTAATCTGTATACTGCAACGCCCATCCTGTATGACAGCGGTAAGATAGGCGTTATAGTACTCAGTGCTTCTATGGTTAACCTGGTGGTTGAATTTTCCACTATGTCTGATGCCGATATCGGTGTTATTGCACAGATGACCGAGCAACCAGATAAAAATACCAGGGATTTTATGGAGTTGCCGCAATGGCATGCACGTCTACTGGTATTAAGTAATGCCCGTCAGCAATTTGAAATATTAAAACAGTTTGCCTCTCAGTACAGTTTGTCAGAAACCCTCGAACATCCACGACAGATAAAATGGCAGGATCGCAGCTATGAACTACAACTGGTTTTGTTAAGTAACCTGTCACAGAAAAACCGAACCATGGTGCTGGTTATCAGTGATATTACCCGGCAACTGGATACAATTAATGAATCAGCATTAAAAATATTTTATACCGGCCTGTTAGGCTTATTAATTTCAGAAGTATTACTATTATTTATTCTCTGGGCGCCTATGCGGGATATTGGGCATATTGTAAAAACCTTACCGCTGTTTGCCCAGAATGCATTTCCCAGGATCCGAGAACAGTTAAACCAGCTAAAACAGCCAGCCTGGTTTTATAATGAAATCGACTTGCTGTCCCATTCAGTGTTTGATTTATCTCTGCAGCTGGAGGATCTGAAAAAACAGGTTGATCATAAGACTCGCGGGCTGATAGAACATAGTGCCGCACTGGCTAAAGAAAAGGATTTTATTACCGGGCTGTTAAATACCTCCCAGGCTATTATTCTGACCCAGGACAGGGATGGCAAAATTGTTATGATGAATGCCATGGGTCAGACCCTGATTGATTCGGGGAAAAATGGCAAAGGAATATTATTTGACAGCATTTTAATTAGTAATAATTCCAGACGCGAAATTATTGCCAGGCTTCAGGAATTACGTCAGGGTAAACGACAACATCTGCAGCATGAATCGGATGTGAAATGCACGGTTAAAAACAGCTGTATAATTTCCTGGTTTCATTCACGTCTTTCTATGCCCGGCGATGATGGCGCTGTCATGCTGTCCGTTGGTATTGACGTTACGGATCGTAAGGAAGCGGTTGATAAACTTGAATGGATTGCGGATCATGATCCGCTGACCCATCTGTATAACCGCAGACGCTTCCAGAAAGAACTGGAAAACATTATTGATATTGCCAGGCAGTATGGCAGAAGTGGTGCACTACTGTACTTTGATGTGGATCATTTTAAATACCTCAATGATACCCAGGGGCATCAGGCAGGAGACAGGATGCTAATCCTGATATCCAAAAAACTACGATCAATCCTGAAAAGACCGGATATAGTTGCTCGGCTGGGAGGGGATGAGTTTGCAGTTATCCTGGCTGAGGCAGATGAAGAGATTGCCATTTCAGTGGCTAAAAGGATTATTAACACTGTTCGTTCCATTGAGTCCAATGTGCTCGGTGGCGCACACAATATATCCGTTAGTATAGGGATTGTAATATTTCCTAACGACGGTCTTAATGTGGATGAACTATTGTCCAATGCAGATATGGCCATGTACCAGGTTAAGCAGAAAAAACGTGGTGAATACCACCTGTTTTCCTCCGATATTCATGTTAAAGAGCGTCTTAATCAATTAATTATTAGAAAAAAACGCATCGAAAAGGCTATAAAAAATGATCAGTTTGTACTTTATTTTCAGCCTATTCTGGATATAAGAGCCAATAAGATTTCGCGTTATGAAACACTGATTAGAATGGTATCAGAAGATGGATCAATACAGACACCGGATACTTTTATACCTGAAGCTGAGCAACTGGATTTAATTGGTGATATCGATCGTCTGGTGATTAAAAAGGCCATTAAGGCTTTAAGTGAATTCAAGGAACAGGGCTATGATTTAAGCCTGTCAATTAACTTGTCCGGCAAGGCAATGGATGCACCGGATATTCTTAAACTGGTACAGCAAAAACTGGATGAATTTCAGGTAGAACCTTCCAGATTGATTATAGAAGTGACAGAAACGGCTGCGGTATCCGATATTGTCGGGGCTGAGCGTTTAATGTATGAAATTAACGAGCTGGGCTGTCATTTTGCGCTGGATGATTTTGGCGTCGGCTTCTCTTCTTTCTTCTACCTGAAGCAGCTGCCCGTTGATTTTGTAAAAATTGACGGTATGTTTATACGCCAGCTGCCATTTAGTGATGAAGACCAGATCTTCGTAAAAGCCCTTAACGAAATGGCCCACGGCCTGGGTAAACAAACCGTCGCAGAATTTGTAGAAAATGAAGATATTCTGATAATGCTTAAAAAATACGGGGTGGATTATGCGCAGGGGTATTATATTGGTAAGCCGTTGCCGGATATTTTAAGAGATAGCGTTCAGCGCTGAGCGTTCAGCGTTCAGAAAGAGCCAGAGCCAGAGCCAGAGCACTAGACTTTGATTGCTCTTATGCTCTTGCTGAACGCTGAACGCTGAACGCTGAACGCTTTTTTATATCTTCCTCAAGACCCTTCCCGCTGCCTCAACCGTCG
>JALVDE010000159.1 GCA_027009375.1 Gammaproteobacteria bacterium | reverse complement strand
TGCTTTTAAGTTCGATTTTGCCTGTCAGCAAGTAAACAGTCCACTTGTCACGATCACCTCGTTTAAAAAGTACCCGTCCGGCCGGTATTTTCTGCACAGCTGACTTTTCAATAACTTCTTTAACTTTATCAATACTTAAAGAATCCAGGGGATGGAATTTCTTTATGATATTGACATCAAGGTTAGGCGCAGCAGCCATTCACATTACTCCAGAGTTTCGTTTTATTGTTCAGGCTCTAATAATTCTAGCAGAAAGCGTCTAAATGCCTAGAAAGAAGTCGTAATTTTTTGAACCAGTTCGGGTATAATTGCATTTTACTTAGACCCGCAGCAACTGCCTTTTATCATTGTTGTTGGTAAGAATCTGTTTTTTTACATAAATTTATGCCACAGTCCAGTACCTATCAGAAATATTATGCACGTTTATCAGGGCTGTTAGGGCAGTGCTATCTATATGATCGATATCCTCTAAAAAAACAGCTCGCACAATTAAAGCCGCAACTAAAAAAACTGTCCTTTAACGACTCCAGGCAGAAAAGCAGAAAAAAAGGCGCAGATAATAACAATAAAATGCTTATACAACTGGAGCAAAAGTTCCAGCTTTGCGAACAACGTATTGAGCAATCTATAGCAAGGGTTGAGCAACGCCGGCAGGGGGTTCCTAAAGTTGAGTTTCCGTCAGAACTGCCGGTCACTCAAAAAGCACAGCAGATTAAACAATTACTGGAACAGCACCAGGTTATTGTAGTCGCCGGTGAAACCGGTTCAGGAAAAACCACGCAGCTGCCTAAAATTGCCCTGCTGGCAGGTCGGGGAATTTATGGCCAGATTGCCCATACCCAGCCCCGACGGCTGGCGGCACGTAGTGTGGCAGCCCGTATAGCGGAAGAACTGCATACACCCTTGGGCGATAAGGTGGGGTTTAAGGTACGTTTCAGTGACCGCAGTCATCCCGATACTCTGATTAAACTGATGACTGACGGTATTCTGCTGGCGGAGACCCAGACGGATCGGTTTTTAAATCAATACGATACCATTATTATTGATGAAGCCCATGAGCGCAGTCTCAATATTGATTTTCTGCTGGGTTATATCAGGCAGATCCTGCCCCGCCGGCCTGATCTCAGGGTTATTATTACTTCAGCCACCATTGATACCGAGCGTTTTTCTGAATTTTTTAATCAGGCACCGGTGATTGAAGTATCCGGGCGCACTTATCCTGTCGAAATCCGTTACCGGCCTCTGCAGGATGAGCAGGATATGACGGATGGTATTGTGGCCGCGGTGGATGAACTGAGTCAGGGGCTGGACGGTGATATTCTGGTGTTTCTGTCCGGTGAAAAGGAAATCCGCGAAACCACAGAAGCTCTGCGCAAACATCCTGTTTACCACCATGAGCAGCGTACGGAAATTCTTCCTCTGTATGCCCGTCTGTCACCGGCTGAACAAGGCCGGATTTTTGCGCCCCATGCAAAGCAGCGTATTATTCTGGCCACCAATGTAGCAGAAACTTCCTTAACCGTACCGGGTATCCGTTATGTTATAGATACCGGATATGCCCGTATAAGCCGCTATAGTGTCCGCCACAAAATCCAGCGTCTGCCTATTGAAAAAATATCCCAGGCATCCGCCCGTCAGCGCAGCGGACGTTGCGGCCGGGTTAGTGACGGGGTGGCGATTCGTCTGTACAGTGAAGCCGATCATAATCAGCGGCCGGCCTTTACCGAACCGGAATTGCTAAGAACCAATCTGGCTCAGGTGATTCTGCAGATGCTGTCGCTGCACCTTGGAGACATCAAGGCATTTCCGTTTCTGGAAAAACCTTCGGCTAAACAGATCAATGATGGTTTTTTACTGCTGGAGCAGTTAGGGGCGATTACCCCGCAGCGCCGCCTGACGGCCATTGGCCGTTCCCTGTCCCGTCTGTCGGTGGATCCCAGGATAGGGCGGGTAATTATTGCTGCAGAAAAAGAAGGTGTGTTGTCTGAAGTGTTGATTATTGCTTCAGCACTGAGCTGTCAGGATCCCCGTGAACGCCCCGCAGACAAACAGCAGGCGGCCGATGAAAAACATAATGAGTATGCCAGTAAACAGTCAGATTTTATCACTTATCTGAATTTATGGTTTCGCTATGAAGCACAGCGGCGGCATTTGTCGCAAAATAAACTGCGAAAATACTGTCAGAGCCACTTTTTATCCTTTATGCGTATGCGGGAATGGCGGGAGCTGTATCAGCAGCTTTATACTCAAACCCGGGAATTGAAATTTCGCTTTAATAAGCTGCCCGATGTGGCAGACAATGAACTGTTTTCAGATGATGAAAAACGTCTGGATTATGGCGCTGTTCATCAGGCTTTACTCACTGGTTTTCTGGGTAATATCGGTTTTAAGGAAGATAAAAATACCTATCTTGGAGCCCGGAATATGCGTTTTGGTATTTTCCCAGGTTCCAGACTCTATAAAAGCAAACCCAAATGGATTATGGCCGCAGAAATTGTGGAAACCTCAGCCGTTTATGCCCGCATTGTGGCTGGTATCGAGCCAGCCTGGCTGGAGCAGCAGGCCCGGCATCTGCTAAAACACCATTATTATGATCCATTCTGGGAAGCAAAAAGCGGGCAGGTCTCGGCTTATTCCAGGGTAAGCTTATATGGTTTGACGATTAACCCAAAAAAGAAAGTCAATTATGGCCCGGTTGATCCGGAGGCCGCCCAGGAAATCTTTATCCGCGATGCGCTGGTCACTGGCGAATACCGGGATCATAACCGGAAAACCCCGCCTTTTATCCAGCATAATCTGGATTTAATCAGGGAACTGGAACATCTTGAGCATAAGTCCAGACGTAAGGATCTGCTGGTGGATGATCTGGTGATTTTTGAGTTTTACCAGCAGCGTATTCGCCATGATCTGCAGCAGCGAGGTAAAGAACAACATTATATTTACTCCCGATCAGCCTTTGAACAATGGCGTCGGAAAGTCGAAAAGGATCAGCCGGACTATCTGTTTCTTAAGCAGGAAGACCTGCTTAAGAAAGATTCTGATCATATTTCTGATGAACTTTATCCTCCTTATATCCAGAGCGGTGATCTGCAGCTGCCTCTGGAATATCATTTTCTGCCCGGTCATGCCCTGGACGGTGTAACGGTGATTCTTCCACTGGCCGTAATTAACCAGCTGGATGAGTCGGTATTTGACTGGCTGGTACCGGGACTTATCCGGGAAAAAATTACCTTGCTGATCCGGGCGCTGCCCAAGGTGATCCGCAAACAGTTTGTGCCGGTACCCGATACTGTGACGGCTTTTCTGGAAGCGGTACCCTACCGTGAAGGTGAGCTGGTACCGACTCTGGTGGCGTTTTTAAAATCCAGGCTGTCTTATACCCTGGCCAATCAGCTGGATCATGAAATGACTAAAACCATTCATGCCGACTTTGATACTAAAATACCGGAACATCTGAAAATGAATTTCAGGCTGATTGATAATAATGGCCAGGAAATGGATTCGTCTCGGGACTTTCAGCAATTAAAACAGCAGTGGTCCGGGCAGGCCATGGCGCAGCTGGATGCTGTGGTGGAAGATTCCATAGAACGTCAGGGGATTAAGGACTGGGAATTTGATAGTCTGGATGAGCAAATGGAAATTGACCGTCACGGCCTGCTCATGACACTGTATCCGGCTTTACAGGATCAGCAGGACAGTGTGTCCATCAAGTTGTTTGACCAGGCTGAAACTGCCCGCATTAATCATGCACAGGGTGTTTATAGACTGCTGTTTCTGGCCTTGCAGCCAGAGCTAAAAGTGCTGCAGAAACAATTGCCGGATATAAATAAGGCCTGTTTATTATTTGCGGCCTTTGGCTCCTGTCAGGTACTCAGACAGGATATTATACAGGCACTGCTGGTTAATGCGCTTCGAAAGATTCTGCAGCGTGGGGATATTGACTCAGTAACACAGTTGCACCAGATCCGCAGCAGACAGCAGTTTGAACAATTGTTGTCTATACTGCAGTTGGAGCTGGAGACTGAAGATGGTACTGAACTTATGGGTGCATTGCTCAATATCCTGCAGGAGGCCCAGAAACTGTCTAAAACCCTGAAGGGCAATATACCGTTTAATCTGGTTAAAACTGCAGCTGATATTAAAGCCCAGCAAAAGCAGCTGGTTTATCCCGGCTTTGTGGCACAGACGCCGATGCAGTGGCTTAAACGGTTGCCCCGATATTTTAAGGGTATGAATCTGCGCCTGGAAAAAGCCCGCAATGATTATCGTCGAGATGCTCTGAATCAGGCCCAGATTACACCTTTATGGGAAAAATATCAGAATCGTATTGAACAGCTAAAAACAGATAAGAACAGTCCGACTGAATTGTATTTTGCCTGGCCGGAATTCACGGAATTTCGCTGGTTAATTGAAGAGTTGAGAATATCCCTGTTCGCTCAGGAACTTAAAACCTGCCAGCCGGTTTCGGTAAAACGGCTGGAGAAAAAATGGCAGCAGATACTCTGAATGATTTGAATTGTTCTGAGCCTGGACAGCTTAGTGACTGACGGCCTTTTTGGCCAGTTTAAAACAGTCATCCTGCCAGATGCAGTTGGGCTGATCACAATAACTATTAACCGCAGAAGCAAAACAGTCAAAGTTGCCCTCGGTAGTCTGGATTTTTCTTACCAGAGTGACTTTATTGTACTTACTGGATGGAATGCCTTTCTGTTTGGCGATTTTACGAATGTCCTGCATTTTCATATTAAAACTCCCTGATGAATAACAACTATTTTAGATACCAAAATAGCAATGTTTAAAGATACTGTGTACTGTAGTCAAAAAAGATTAAAATACAACAAAAATATTAATTAATTTCAAAATTTGACGTTTATTTAACACTTGTCATCAGGTTGCATTGCTAGAAAATTAAAAGATGAATGAAATACGTTTTCATGTTGCCATAAGTGCCCAGGAATATTTGCAGTATTATCAGGGAATGGTTAATTCTATTCTGGTTACTACAGCGGAAGGCAAGGTGGTACAACTACCGGCGGGTACTCTGCAGAAGTTTGTGGATCAGTCCGGTGTTAATGGCAGTTTCAGGGTGATTTATGATGATAATAACAAACTGGTGCGGGTGGAAAGAATTTCTAATTAAGGCTATGCTTGCTTTAGGCTATATTACAAATAATATAACGGAATAAAACGATGACAAAAGGTCCTGCAATTTCTAATGATCCCATGTATCAGCTTCTCAGAGAGGGAAAGATTGAGGAGTTTAATGCAAAAAAACAGTCTGGTGAATACTGTAATTTAAAAGGCTGTGACTTCCGTTCTCTGGATTTAAGAGGTATTGATGCCGTAGGGCTCGATTTCAGGGGGGCTTATTTCCGCCAGGCGGATTTAAGAGGCATTGATTTGAGAGGGTCGCTTCTGGATGGCTGCAGCATAAATGCTGCAAAAATATCCGGAACCTATTTTCCATTGAACATACCGCCCCAGGAAATACTACTGTCTCTGGAGCATGGTACCCGGCTAAGAGTGATTCATGAGAAAAAACAACCGGAATAAGCCCTTAGCCAATATCTGTGTGGAAACAGTATTTTAACAGGCCCACTTCTGAGGATTTTCCTGCTGCTGGTTGAGCAGTTGCTGAATAACCCCCATGCCGTTAGCAAGCGTGTTTTTATGTTCAGATGGAGAATTTCTGAACATAATGCCAATACCCTTACCACTGTTGTGAATAACAATCGCCGGGATCTGTATCGGAATTTCTGATAAAGAGGGTAGGTTCAGGGTGATTTCTATGTCTGAATAATGTGACAGGGACGCCACGGCCGTTTCTATAAACATGCCATCGTGACTGATATTGGTTGCCTTACCTCTGAGCAGTCCAATAGCGGGATAGTTGATCACCAGGTCCAGTTGTACCGGCTTTCTGCTGTTCCAACGTTTGTTCATAATGGTCCCCCCATTTTTATATTGAGTTATTTTGTGCATGGTTTTAGTATCTTGCTTTTGCGCATGCATCTATATGTTGTTTTCTGGATTAAAAATTATAAGTGGAAAAAAAAGACATATTGGATCAGAAATAGTGTTCTGCCCAATATGTCCCATTTTAATTTTTTATAATAATTGTTATTATTTGGCTTACCTCCACCAAATAAAGATTTCCATTCCATGGAAAAAAGATATCCATTTATTTTTTTGATATCCCTGTGTTTTTCTTCCCTGACTCTCCTTTGTAATTGAGTCCTGCCGCAGTGTAATCATATCCTTCCATAGATTATTAATGCGTCCTTTTTACAAGTGTAGTGCTCTGTTCTCCTTTTCCATGGAGACTATTAATCCATTTTTTATTATTATTGAGCTTCCTTTTTATACCTGGCTCATACAGGTATTTTTCGGCTAGTCCTTAAGCCCTGTCTATAATTAAGCCATCCCTGAAGCCGATCCGTTGGCAGTGATCCATCACAAATAAGCTATCTATAAAGACGGCTTAAAATGCTTCCCTGTAAATCTCGCAGAAGTTCCTTTACTGCATTGGGGTTAGTTTAAAAGAACAATTGGTTAAGGATAATTGGGTTGTTTACTGTAAGACTTGGGGATATCCCTGATAGGAAATAACCTTTCCTAAAGAAACAAAGGCTTATAGATCTGAAACCGGTTTTGTTCCAGACATAAACGTCAGTGATTGAGAACTGCTTCGCATAAACACAGCCGGGAGGAATGGCTGTGTTGCAGGAAATATTAAAATAAATGTAAATTAACGGTTATTAGCCTGAATAGTGACTTTTACCAGTTCGGCTACTGAGCTGGCTTCCATTTTTTCCATCATGCGGGCGCGGTGAACTTCTACTGTCTTGATGCTGACATTGAGTTCATGGGCAATAACCTTATTGGGTTTGCCTTCGGTTACTCTTAACATGACTTCATGTTCTCTGGGCGTCAGTGAGGCTATACGCCGGTCAATGGATTCGTTCTGTATCAGGGATTCACGGGCTTCACTGTCCTGTTTTAGTCCACGCTGTACCGCATCGAGGAGTAACTGATCATTAAAGGGTTTTTCAATAAAATCAAAAGCACCGCGTTTTAGGGCTCTTACAGCCATGGGAACGTCACCGTGACCGGTGATAAAAATCAGGGGCAGGTTAATACCCCGTTCTTTCAGTTCTTCCTGGGCTTCAAGGCCGCTCATACCGGGCATTCTAACGTCCATAACTATGCAGCCGGACTCATTATTATAATTTTCCAGAAATTCATCGGCAGAAATAAAGGTTTGAACCTTTAAACCAATGGATTCAATTAACCAGGCGGTTGATTGCCGTACCGCTTCGTCGTCATCCACAATAAAGACTAAAGCATCATCACTCATTATTATTATTTCCTAAATACTCTTTTGTAACAGGTTGTTCCGTAACCGGCTCTTCTGTAACAGGCAGTGTAAAACAGAATCGGGCACCACTAACGGGGTTATTTTCAGCGTATAATTTACCATCATGGGCCTCGATAATGGAACTGCTGATTGATAGACCCATGCCCATACCACTGGTTTTGGTGGTAAAGAAGGGGTTAAAAATCCGCTTGAGCTTATCTTCACTGATTCCGTGACCGCTGTCAATAACACACAATTCAACAAGTTTATTATCTTTTCGTCGAGTGACAACGGTAATAGCAGGCTGTTCATTTCCAGACATCGCTTCAATACCGTTTTTGAGCAGGTTAATCAGAACCTGTTCAATCTGAATAATATCCGCCAGTACCGGAGGCAGATCGTCTTCCAGGTCCAGGGTTAGATTAACCTGTTTATTGCGTAACTGGCTTTCCAGAAACCCCGTGACTTCATTAACAATATGGTTAATATCCGTATAGGTTTTATGTGATTCCCCTTTACGTACAAAACTGCGCAGCCGGCGGATAATTCCACCGGCCCGATCGGCCTGCTGAGCCGTTAGCTGCAGGGCATTAATAATGGCTTCTGGATCATGTTTATCCATTTTTAGCAGGCGGATACAGCCCTGAACATAGGTATGGATGGCTGAGAGCGGCTGGTTTAGTTCGTGAGCCAGACCGGAAGCCATTTCTCCCATGGTACTTAAACGGGCAACATGAGCCAGTTCGGCCTGGTGAGTCAGGGCCTGTTCCTGAGCATGCTGACGCTCTTTTATTTCCAGCTCCAGGGATTCCTTGGAGGTTTTAAGGCGATTATTTAAGTCCCGGGAAGAACGCAGGTACATGATCAGTATAATCAGCAGGAAACAGATAATCAGAAAACTGAGCCAGTACTGTACTTTTCCTGAAAAGGAAGAAGGAGGAGGGGATTGCGCAGTTTCCATTTCTCTGGACAGGGCAAATAATTCAGCAAGGTCATGGTATTTCTGGGCAAAAGTCCAGTGGTATTGTTCAGAGAGATAGTTAACATGATCATTTTTTTTATGGCCAATCAGTACGGTAATGATCTGATTGACAATTTCATCATTAATAAACCAGGCCCGTGCAAAGGCCCATTCCGGTACCAGTACTGAGCTGTGCAGAAACGGTGCATGCCAGCCTCTGCGGGGATGAATCAGACGTAAGGTTTCCATAGTGGTTTTGTCCAGCTGTTTTTCCAGCAGGCCGGACTTAGTGATCAGGGCATCAATTTTTCCTTCTCTTAGCCAGGACAGTGCCAGGTCAATACGTTCCAGAACCAGCAGATCCACATTTTCCCCAATATTCAGATCATGAATCGTAAGGAATTTTTCCAGGAACAGTTCAGATGTTGAATATTCGTTTTCCAGCAGGGCAATGCGTTTACCCTGAAGATCAGAGATACGGGTAATTTCTGAGTTATTGTTCAGGGAAAAAATGGATAAGGCTTCGGAACTGATGTATTCACCGTCAAATTGTTCTGTACGGGTCAGAATACGTAGCACATCATGCTTTTTTTCCAGAATCAGATAATTGAATGCATCAGTAATAACAAAATCCAGTTCATCATTTTCCAGGGCATTGGCCAGCTTGTTTGGGGGCAGAAATACGGTATTAAAATGATATTTTGAATATTGATTCAGGCGATCAATGGTCAGTTGCCAGGGAGAATCTTCTAACTGATGCTGATGTGTAGCATGCAGGGTTAATATGCCAATATTAAAGATCTGTTTCTGGGGGGCAGACCAGGCTGGTATGGCCGGGTAAAAAAAGCACAACAGGGTTAAAAATAAAAATGCAGACAAAGAAATGAAACATGGCTGCTTTTTTAAAGGCATGCGTAGCAAAAATAGTCCTTTTACCCGGATAGTAATAAAAATTAACGATTTAATAACATACCGTTTTATGGGAAAAAGGTAAAGCTTCCACCCTTTTCCTGAATAATTGAACAGGAGGAAGCTGAAGTTTAGATAGCAATATCAGGAACTGGAATCTTCCAGGGCAGGCGTGTCATTGCCCTTAAGAATTTCTACCAGCTTGTTGGATAATTCCCTGGGTTCAAATTTGGCTACATAGGCATCCGCACCGACACCATGGCCCAGAGACATATTGGCTTCTGCAGACAGTGAAGAATGCATAATAACGGGAATTCCGGCAAAACGCGGATCATTTTTAATATGCTTGGTTAATACATAACCGTCCATTTCCGGCATCTCAACATCGGTCAGAATAGCCTGAATATAATCAGAAACCGGTAAGCCGGTGGTTTCTGCCCGGGAGGCGATTTCCTTAAGCTTGGTCCAGGCTTCAGCACCATTAATGGCACTGACATGGGCTACACCCATGTGATCCAGGGTGCGTTCTATCTGGGAGCGGGCAACGGAGGAATCATCCGCAAATAAAATGGTATAACCCTGACCTTCCAGGCTGCTGACTTCTTCAAAATAACTTTCTTCCTGGGCAAAATGTGCGGTTTCTGCCAGTACTTTTTCCACATCCATAATCATGGCAATACGACCATCCTGAAGTTCAGTGACGGCTGTAACCAGTCCGCCTAACCGATCAGACATCATGGGTGGCGGTACTTTAATATCATTCCACTGCAGACGCAGAATATTTTCTACCGAGTGCACCAGAAAACCCTGCATGTGTTTATTGTATTCGGTGACAATTAAAATTTGTGGTTCGTCAGAAATATTCAGACCGCAGAATTTTGGCAGGTTAACCACCGGCACCATGGTACCACGCAGACTGGTCATGCCTTCTACCGAATCAGGCATGTCCGGGGCATGGGTAATATCAGGCACCTGCATAACTTCTCTGACTTTAAATACATTAATGCCGTAAACTTCCTGCCGGTCTGTAGTATCATCTTTACCCAGACTGAATAAAAGTACCTCCAGACGGTTAGTGCCTGCCAGGTTGGTACGTTCATCAACCGATTGAATAAAATTAGCCATGGTGTATTTCTCTTAAATATTTAGCCAGTAGGTTCAATTTTGCTGCAAAAGCAGCAGCCTGCCTGTTATAACGACAAATCAGCCAGAAACTTTAGTGTTTAGCTGATTTTTTTAATAATATCTGATTAATGCAAATATAGTATAAATTTTTAAAATAAGCCAAGTGCAGTCCAAATGATTTTTCTGCCATTGTTTCTTCGTTAAGTTAAAAATAACCTGCTAATTGCAGGCTGCTTGTAGGATTTTTCATATTACAGGCCTGGAAAATAAAGAAAATTTTCGATTTTTCTAAAATTAACAGGTAATATAGGATACTCAAACGCTTTAGAATCTAATACCTGAAATAACAACGGTATTTTAACAGGAACGGGAAATAAAAATGGCTGATACCATTGTCAAAGACCGCCGTGTCAACTCACGCCGTATTGTTGAATCTCTGATTGAATCCAGAACGACTGCACTGACTCAGTATAAAGAGGTAATGACTTACCAGCCTTTTGAAATCAGTGATACTCTGAAGGAAGTGCTGGAAGATTTTTGTGAATCAATGGTTGATTATACAGCCAAAGCCCATTTCCATCTCTATAATTACCTGGAAGAAAACAAGGAGCGCCGTACCTCGGTATTAAAAATTGCTGATAGTATTTACCCGGAACTGGTGGATAATACTCAGAAACTGCTGGATTTTCATGACCGTTACAGCAGTGATGTTTCAGAATTAAAATGTGAGCAATTAGAGGAATGCCTGAATGGCGTCGGTGAATTACTGGCGGATCGCATTAACCTTGAAGATGAAGTGATTAATGCCCTGTTATCTGTAGACGGCATTGGCCGTTAATTAAGCGCGTATATCCCAGTTCCATCTCCCTCTGGGAGAAGGTCAGGATGAGGGACTCTTTAATCAATATCCTGTAGTTAAAAATCCTCATACTCCCACCCCTCACATCAAGCATAAAAACCGCAAACCGGTTATACTCTTTCTTTATTCACATTTTCCATATTTTCTGAATAACAGGTTTTACTATGCAACACCTACAACGCCTGCTGGATATTATGAGCGCCCTGCGGGAGCCTGATACCGGCTGTCCCTGGGATCTGAAACAGGATTATAAGTCCCTGGTTCCCTATACCCTTGAAGAAGCCTATGAAGTGGCAGAAGCCATTGAGCAGGGTGATATGGAAGAAGTCAAAAAAGAACTGGGTGATTTATTATTCCAGGTAGTTTTTTACGCTCAGCTGGCCAAAGAAGAAGGGCTGTTTGATTTTGATGATATTGCTGCAGCCATTGCTGATAAAATGGTGCGTCGTCATCCCCATGTGTTCAGTGAGCATCAATATGAAAATGAGGCGGCTTTTTTAAAAGCCTGGGAAGAGCAGAAAGAACTTGAAAACCAGCAGGCCAGAGCTGAAAAAGGGGAGACTGCCGAACCGGAGCAGGCACCGAGCCTGATGGATAATATCAGCAAAATTCTGCCTGCCATGACCCGCGCGGTTAAAATTCAGAAGCGCATTGCCCAGGTGGGTTTTGACTGGGACACTGCAGAAGACGTTCTGCCCATTATTCAGGGTGAACTGCAGGAATTGCAGGATGAAATCATTCAATATGAACAGTTACAGGAAAAGTCCGCTGGTTTTGTAGCAGAGCAGCAGAGTGAACTAAAAGCCCGGCAGTTTGAACGTATGCAGGAGGAAATGGGTGATGTGCTGTTTACCTGCGTCAACCTGGCCAGAAAACTGGACATTGATCCGGAAAAAGCCCTGCGGATCAGCAATCATAAATTTTCCCAACGTTTCCGGAAAATGGAACAGTTTTATAATTATGATCGGCAGCGTATGGAACAGGCTTCCATTGACGAGCTTGAAGCCGTCTGGCAGCAGGTTAAAAAACAGGAACAGAATGGATGATACACAGGCCAAAGCAATTTTTCGGCCTGGTTCTTATCGGCTTATTCCTGGCCGGCAATATTCTTCAGGCACAGGAAATCATACCGGTAACTGCCGGACCTTTGTCGGAACTATTATTTCACCCGGTTAAAAAAGCACCGGCCAGGGTAGTTAGCCTGCAGAACAGTCAGCTCAGTTCCCAGCTTTCTGCTCTGGTTAGGAGCGTTGAAGTACAGGTTGGTCAGCGGGTTAAAAAAGGGCAATTACTGGTTATCCTGGAATGTGATGATTATGAGTTCAGGCGGGACCAGCTGGAGGCGGAAAAAAAATCTCTGCTGGCGGATCTGCAGTTTGCCCGCTACCAGTACCAGCGTTCCAGAAAACTGCTGCAGACTAAAAGTGTCTCTGAAGAATCTCACCAGCAGCTACTGGCCAATCTGCATAAACTCGAAGCTCGCTTACAGTTACTGGAAAGCAAAATACAACTGGCAAAAAAAAATATAAGTCGCTGCAGGATAACTGCGCCGTTTGACGGGGTGATTACCCAGCGCCTGATCCATGCCGGTGAGAACGTGGCACCGGGTACACCCCTGTTACGCCTGATGGATACCGATAACCTGGAAGTTGAAGTGCAGGTACCTGTGGTACTGATAGACAG